>CAMNJG010000071.1 GCA_946541285.1 uncultured Clostridia bacterium | reverse complement strand
ACAGGCTCCCCTCTGCGTCAGTCGTTCCTTTCACAACGGCTTCCCCGTTCTCACGCGCCTCCCGGGGTCTTTCATCAAAGTCGCTGTCCCGGTACAGGGCAAATTCCGCGCCCTCCAGCAGTTCACCGGTTCCTTCACGGATCTTCCGGAGCTGCACTTCTTTCCGTTTGCCATTCAGCACCGTAATCACGTTATGGACGGTTCCGTTTTCGTCATCATGCGTCACCTCCAGCCAGCTCCTGAAAGCTTCTGTCCGGATGGTGACGGTGCCATCCTTTCCGATCGTAAAAACAAGGTCTTCCGGTAATAGTTCATACCCTTCCAGTGCCTTTGTTTCGGTGAGATAATATGTCCCGGCCGGAAGATTTTCATCAATTCCCGGAAGGAAACCATCCTCATCACTCTGTAAATTTTCATAGTTTTCACATGGCCGGTAATCTTTGATCAGATGTCCCTGCGCGTCACTGACCTGGCGGTACAGTGAAAAAGAGACGCCTGGCAGTGGCTGGTCATTTTCATCGGTTTTCCTGACCTGCAGTGTAAATGGCCGGTTTTTCACGGTAATCAGCGGCATGATATCGGAACCGGTTCCTGCCGGTTCTGTATAGGAACAGGCGGCCGTGGCATCGCCGCTCAACGATGCTTTTCCGCTGTGTACCGTAATGGTCAGTGGCGCGGTCAGTCCCTGATACTGATCCGGAGCCTTTTCTTCGGTCAGTGTATAGGTTCCGTCCGCCAGGTAGGCGATGGTCACCAGGCCATTTTTATCAGATGTATAGTAACCCGTCCCGGACAGTTTTCCATCCTGGTCTTTCAGCGTAAACTCCGCGCCAGGCAGTGGGGTCGTTCCGTCCCATTGCGTCTTGATGATTCTGATCCCGCTCCGGGCATTGGTCACCGTGTCGGTCCGGACGTTCTGCAGCTGCGGATCCGATCCTGCCGCCTGACCCCGGGTATAACTGACGTAATACGAGTAATCCTTTGTTTCTTTCTCACCCTTCATGACCGCGCCAACAGACAGGCTGCTCCCCTGATCCAGCGGCTTTACCGTGCCGGCGGACTTCACTACTCCCTCTTTGATCTCCGGAGACTCACTGCTGATCGTCACTTCCCGGATTTCATAATGATCAAAGGAGGCGCCTTCCTCCAGGCTGTCAAAATACCAGCGGACAGAGCTCTGTTTCCCGCTCAGCTGGCGGATCGTGTCTGGCAGCAGCGTCAGCTTTTCTTCGCCGTCCGCGCCGTTATTGCGGATATAGACCGCGAAATATACCGGATCATGGCTTTCCGCGTAATCCGCGTCCGTCCAGCGTTTATCGACACTCAGACCCCAGCCGCGCTGATTGTGGATTTCAATCGCCGGGTCACTGTTGTCCCGGATGATGCCGGTATTGGCGGATTCGCCTTCTTCGGTGAGATACGAACCTTCGACGCGGGTATAGCCATCCGATGGCCGCAACTGGTAACCCAGCGGAATCTCGTTCTCCCGTTCCTCCACCCGGAACTTCGCGCCGACGATCAGGTCACGGACTTCCACACTGTAATCCGCCGGAATCCTGCTGATCGCGCCGTTCGGTGAGGTATGGAACGTGGCCGCGCTTTTTTCATCGTCAGAAAGCTGCGCCCAGGTATTTTTCCCCAGCGACGCAAAGTTTTCTGCTGCCGCATCCCAGCGGCAGTAAGACCCGCCCGCGTCCTTGACCTGATACGGATACATATTGGCCAGTGCCGCTTCGTTATTTTCCCCGGCCAGATACAGGCGGAAGTTGAACGTGGTGCGATCCGCGTCCCTGTTCAACAGGCTTGTCCCATCCTCGGCATAAAGCTTTTTGGTAATGGTCAGCGTACGCAGGGCACTCGGGTTGACATGATTATCATACGTGACCCGCTGACGGCTCTCCGGAGAGTCCTCTTCAATCTTATAATTTTTCCGGTTCAGGTCTTCGGAGTCTTCTCCTGTCAAAACCGTCTCATTGGCGGTCACGGTATCGTAAATGTTCGGATTCACGCCACATTCGACAATATAGTACTTCGTGACGTTTTCCGGAAGCTGGATGACGGCCGACTGTCCCGGGCTCAGGAAAAAGACATCCTTATACTCCTGTTTCCCGCCGGCCGGCGTATAGGAGGAAGCGTATTTCACAGGGATGCTTTTCCCGTAATACGTGACATTGTAGCCCGCGTCTGTACCCGTTCCGGACTTTTCCCCCAACTGATGTTCCTGTGTTTCCCCATCCTCTTTCGTCTTATAGAAAATCTGATACGGGAACTCCGCCAGGGTATAGTCTGTTTTCTCTGTTCCGGAAATGGTTTTACTCAGCACGACGGTTCCCGGCCTGACCGCCGGCAGGTTGAAGCGCATATGCAGGTTGGACGCGCCGGCACCGCGTTCCATATAGAACATTTTCATGGAATGGTTGCTGTAATCCCTGAAGATATGCACGGTCTTCCCGTCCACTTCCTTCGCTTCAAACAATTCGCCCAGCCGTTTGTTGATTTCTTCCTTTGATAATTCTCTCGCTTTGTAATTATTCTTAAAAATATCATACAGCGTCGAGGTTTTTCCCGCGTTCACCACGGTTCCCGTCCGGAAGTTGACCGATCCGGTCAGCGCGGACCGCACGCCGCCCAGGTCCAGTACCAGCTCCCCATCGACATACAGCCAGAAATCATCGTCTCCGGAGAATTCGAAAATGATATCGTGCCCCCATTCATCCAGGCCGCTGGTCGTCTGCGTGAAGCTGGATTCCATCTCCATGCCGAAGAAATAATCCGCTTCATTCTGAGGGATCAGGTACATTTTCTCCCCCTTACGCGGATTCGTATCCGCTAGTTCTTTCGCCAGTACATCCGTCTGGTTCGTCACCCCCGCGTACTTTCCGGCTTCGATCTGATTATATGGCATAAACTGTCCGTGCGTCCTTGTCGGGCCGCTGCTGGTCCCGATCGCCGCCAGCTGATCGTACACGGTGAAATCCCCGTTTTCGTTCAGATGCGCGAAATTGGAGGTGCTGTCGTACTCAAAGTATCCACTTTCGTTATAAATGCTCTCGATAAACAGATGATTGACATCGGTCATTTCTTTAAACAGTTCCGCTAACGATTTCCCGCTGTTGTCGACGACCTGGCCATTGCCTATCGCATTGGCCACTTCTGTCGTCCGCGGATAACCATCCTCTGCCAGATCGGTGGACAGCAGCCCGGTCTCATGCTGATTGGCATGAGCACCGAAGAACGCGTGCTGTACGGAATCCCGTTCATTCACCAGAGGATTATTGAAGTCGATCATTTTCATCGTGATGCCATACTGGCTGTTATCCACTGTCTGGACCTCCGTCAGCTGATCGTCCGTGTCGACCGGATTGACCACCGCGAAATAGAAGTCCTCTGCTTCCGACAACGGGCAGGCGGCGATATGTCCCTGCTCGGTCTTCAGACCGGCATAGGCATAATTCGCATCATCCCAGGCAATGATCGTGGAGTAATTCTCTCCGTAACGCCGGCCGTTCAGGTTAATCCCGATCGTGCGGTTCGACAGGATCTGTCCACCCGTCAGCTGCGGCGCGAGACAATTGCGGTACTGGCTGTTCTGCAGTTCATAATAGTAATTCGGTGTACCGTCACTGTTTTTATACTCTGTAAAATCCCAGAGAGCCGTATTGACTTTACTGCCGATCCATTCGACATTATCCCCGGTATCATAACAGTGGATCAGGGAACCGTCATGATCCACAGAGAAAAACTCGTACCTCTTGGTATTCTCATTCCAGATCCGGGTATAAATCACGACCTGCTGGCCGTTATAGACGTTTTCCATATCGGAAACGCTGACTTTTTTTGCGGTATACAGATTAAAATCATCCTCCGTCAGGACCGACTTCTCCACCAGGTTCATCCAGGTCGATGCCGCACTTCCCGCCACTGCCTGGAAGCCGTTTCCCGCGCTGCCCTGCAGGGACAGGGAATACGTACCAGCTGAAAAATGCCACTTCCCTTTATTGGCGCCGGTTCCCGGGGTCGCCTTCAACAGGGAATGGAGCTCATCGGGTTCATCCTCCAGTGTGACATGGTTCCCGTTCATGGTCAGATATTTTTTCTTCCCGCCAACCGTTGTTGAGAGGTAATACTTGTCCTCCCGGACAGATTCAAACGTCCATTCCGCAATGTCACTGTTGGCCGCCACCAGAAGGACCCCGTCATGATCCAGGACATCCGGCCGCATGAGCAGATCCTTCCCGGCCAGGCGCTGTATTCCGCCGACGGTTTTTGCTTCTGTCGTCAGGGCTGCTGCCGTAACGGATTCATCCTGGTACGCAATGCCACAGGTCTTTCCATTCAGCTGATACGGGTCATCCTCCTGAAGGGAATAATACAGCAGCTGGATCCGGGCATTCGCATCCGTCTCGTCATTGTATGCCGCGAACTCATTTCCCGATGCCCCTCCCCGCATATTCCAGTAAAACCCGCCGCTTCCCAGCATCCGGAAGGTATTTTCCCTGCCCGGGAACGCACTGATCGTAAATACTGTCGCCTCATTTTCAGATACCAGGGACAGGCTGTTGGTCGATTGCTTTATATACTTTTTAGTATTGCTATTATCACACCATACCTTAAACTGGTCCGGGGTCCCTTCGACCGGTTCAAAATGATAGAGTGCCGCCGACTGATTCTGTGCCTGATCCGGGGAAGCCGCTGCCGGCTTTGTTTTTCTGATACCCGTCCGGGTGCTGTTGATCTTCGACTGCTCACTGGTAAAATAATATCCATCCGGGTGACGGACATAGAAACCATCGGAGCCCAGCTTCGCGATCTCCTCGAGGGACGACACCAGGTTCCAGCCGGTGGAAGCCACCGGTTCCGGCGCTTCGATGATCGCGTACACAGAGAAACCCTCTGTCCGGAAACTGACGGTATCGCCGTTCACGCCGACACGATCCAGGACCTCCGGCGCCTCCCGTTCTTCCTGCTTTTCCGGGAAATGGACCACCTGCGTCGGATCTGTGCCGGTCTCCTTATCCTCCAGCCGGACACGTACCTCCACCGGTGCCTGGAGCGCCACCTTTTCTCCCGCTCCGTCCAGGATGCGGATATCAAACAGACGGACGTAAGAGGCAGAACCTTCCTCCAGCCCCAGGGCACTCTCCGACCAGGAAATGTACTCCTCATACGGCAGCGCCATTCCTTCCGTCTCCATCGTCACTTCGTCCACGGCCAGTGCGGCACCTTCCGGTACCCCCGCGTCTTTGCCATAGGTCACGGAAACCCGGTAATTGTGTCCGTCGCTCGCCAGGATCGACTTTTCGATGATACTGCCGATGATCCCGTATACGGAGAAACGATCCGTCTCAAAGCGGATGCTCTCCATCCCGCCGTCCGTTACCGTCGGGTCGTTTTCAAGGATCTCGGTGTCACTGTTATTGAAATGAACCACGCTCAGATTCTGATCCGGCTCCACGTCCTGCGCTTCTTCAAAGGTAATCTCCACATTGACGGCCGCGTTCGGCTCGATCTCCTGTCCATCCACCAGGAAGCTGATATCAAAGAAACGGCTGCCGATAATGCTGGCCTGTTCGCCGTCCATCTCATTGCTGACAAAGGAGGCGTAGACATAGTACTCGGATGAGTTCTGCGTGATCTCCCGGACAGACAGGACCGCGTCCTCCGGAATCCGGGCGCTCTCATCTCCGGATACGTGGATCGTATAATCGAAACCTTCGTACGTCATATCAAACGGAACGTATACCGTATCGTCTTCGATTCCGTTCTCATCAGCAGCGTCCTCTCCCGCGGACTGCCCGCCATCTTCCGGCCCTTCTCCTTTCCGGCCTGCTTTTTCCTCGCCGCCGGTTTCCTGATCCGCTCCCGTTTCACCGGCTTCTTCTCCGGTGGCGTTTCCTTCTTCTTCTCCGGTATCGTTGTTGTCTGTTCCATCTGCGGTTTCTTTTTCTGCAGATTCTTCGTCCTCATCGGTCATCTTCACGACTTTCCTGCCCCCGGTTCCCGCTTCTTTCCCGGAAGCGCTGCCAGGGCCACTGTCCGCAGCAGTCCCGCGCTCTTCTGTGTCTGATTCAGGAAGGCCATCTGTTTTTTCTGCTTTTCCTGAAGCGTCGCCAGTGACTTTCCCGGCTTTTTCCTCAGAAGGCTCCGTCGTTCCGTTATCTTTCCCTTCGCCGGAATCCGCCTCTGTATCCGCTTCATTATTCTGCGGACGGTTTTCTGTGCCTGTACGCTCACTTCCCTCTTTTGCAGTTTTTCCATCAGAGGAAGCATTTTCCTTTGCTCCCGGGGAATCCTCCGTTTCCTCTTCTTCCAACAGCCTGACGGTTTTCTTTTTGTCAGACGCGGCAGCCGCCTTGTCCTCGTGTTCTTTTCCGGAAGCGTTTTCCCCCTCAGCCTCCTTATCAACCTGGCTGCTGTCTTCCGGTTCCTCCGCGGCTGTCTCCTGTTCCGGCTCAACGTCTCCGGTCACCGTCTCCGTTTCTGCATCATTTCCGGTCTGTCCTTCTGTCTTCCTTTCTACAAACACACGCCTGCCTGCGGCACCGCTCCCGTCTCCAGCCGTCTTTGTCACTTCGCCGGATGAACGGTTGACAGCCGTTTCCTCTTCCGTCCCTGCCGTGTCCGCAGCACTCCCGGATTCAGACGACCCGTTTTCGTCTTTTCCGGTGTCCGCCTCTTCCGCGGCCGGTGTCCCCGTGTCCGATTCCCCGGACGACGAAGCTTCTTCGATCGCCCGCTCAATGTTCCTGGCCGACGTTTCATTCGTGATGATGTCCCCCAGATGGAAGCCCGGTACCTGCGCCGTCTCGCTCTCCTCCAGCGTCAGTGCCGGCAGGATCAGGGCATAAGTTGTCACAAAGACCACGACCCCCATCAGCGTGACAACTACTTTCCGGCGCGCGCTGCCTGTCAGCAGTCCTTTGAAGAGATCCCCAATCCACGAGAGCAGCCGGAACCTGTCCGGAACCTCTGTTTTTCTGTTCTGTTTTTTCACATGCTCACCCCCCTGCGAAAAGCAATCCGTTCCCCCGAAAGCTCAGGACACCTGTAGAAATACAGCTGTCACAGTTTTAAACTTTTTACATTCACTTTTCTTATCACCAATAACAATTTCATAACATTCTTTTTTAATTCCCTACCAGTCTTCTTCTGATTATTTTCCCACATCTTTTCTTAAAAGTCCATGTTTCCTGCCATAAAAAAACAGCCCCGGAAGACCAACACTCTTCCGGGGTTTCGTTTTTGTGAATACACTTGCTGGCTTTTGTTTCCATAGCCTGTCTATAGATTACCATATATTTCAGAATTTTTAAGTCTGGTCATCATTTTCT
>CAMNJG010000070.1 GCA_946541285.1 uncultured Clostridia bacterium | reverse complement strand
CCGGTGTCATCCAGGGTATGACGGAGACGACCCTCAGCCCGAAGACGAATGCGGTGAGGGCGCAAACTGCCACGATGTTCATGCGTTACAATCAGAAAATAAAGTAACCGAACAAGCCCGGACCGGCGGTTGACCGGTTCCGAGGTAAACATTATGGAAGACTGCCTGTATGAAGGCAGCAGAAACAGACAATCCCTGCCGGTCCCGTTTTTAGATCAGCAGGGATCGTTCATTAGTTGGAGAGCAAGAGGCTAAAGGGAGCAGCAAAAGAGAGAACCCGCTTGCGCAGAGGTTATGCTATAATAAACGGAACCATAACTCGTATATAAAGGAGAATCCTATGACAATTCAGAAAATACAGGAAAATAATAACCTCACGATCAAACTCGAAGGCAGACTGGATACGATTACCGCGCCGGAACTGGAGCAGGAACTGAAAGGACTCCTGCCTGGCGTAGAACATCTGGTCATCGACCTGACCGCGACGGAGTACATTTCCTCCGCGGGACTCCGTGTCCTCCTGTCTGCCCAGAAGACCATGAACCGCCAGGGCGACATGCTGGTGAAGGGCGCCAATGAAGTCATTATGGAAATCTTCGAAGTGACAGGCTTTGTCGATATCCTGAAGATTGAGGAGGCATAAACACATGCTCACGGCAATGTGTTTTCTGGAGGAAATGGCGCAACAGGCTGCACTTCCGCAAAGTATCCGTGAACAGACCATCATCCTCCATATCAATCACTGCGTGGAGAATTCCTACTCGTTTAACAGAGTGCTTGGGAGCCTTTTCCGGAAGGTGATTTTTATCGGCATTCCGTACAACCAGCATCGGCCTCCGGAAGACCCTGCGTTTTTATCCTACAGCGCGGCGGAAGAAGAAGCGCGGCGATATCTGCTGTACAGAGGCAGTGAGCGGGCAGGGGGGTATCAGGGAGATCTTCGGGGTTGTGTCCGGGAAATGATCCGGGCCGCCATGGAAAAAGAAGTGATCCCACTGCTTGAAGAAGACTGCCGGCTGCTGATCCTCGAAGACGGAGGCTATCATTATGAAGTAATACGGGAATTAACAGAAACGTATCCGGTACTGCAGGGACGGGTCCTGGGCGTCGTTGAGCAGACAAACTATGGTACGGCCAGGGGCTTTCAGATCGGAGAAACCGAAGGGTATGCCTATCCGCTGATGAGCGTGTCCCGGTCGGAAATCAAGATGAATGTGGAATCCGTTTTTATCGCGCAGCGGGTCGTGGAGGAACTGTCCCTGTATCTGTACAGCCTCAATACGTTTCTGGATTTCCACCGGGTGCTGCTGGTGGGCTACGGCGTGATCGGGAGGAGGGTCGCGCAGATCCTGAAGCAGCGTTTCACCGAATTTACCGTCTATGATACTGCTCCCTGGATCCGGCACGCTGCCCTGGAAGAAGGGTTCCACGTCTGTGAAGAGATCCGGCCGGCGCTGTTTGATAAAGATACCATCCTGATCGCGATTACAGGAAATGCGTCGTTCAGCGAAGAGATGCTGGCTGCTTTTCTGGAGGGCAGCGCGGAGCAGCTGTACCTGATCAGTGGATCCTCGCAGGAAGTGGAATTTTCCGGACTGCTGTCCATGCTCCGCAAAGAACGGCCTTTTCCGGCGGGCCTGAAACTCACCGGTCATCAGGTCTGTGACGGAGCAGACCGTTACACTTTTCGTTATACAGGGACAGATGGTGAGGAAACAGTAAAGGAAATCTGCCTGATCGCGAAGGGCCGTCCGGTCAATTTCTATCGTCAGGAGGTCATCAGCCTGACAGATTGCATGATCGACATTGTGTTTTCTGAAATCCTTCTCATGGCGTTCTGGCTCTGCGAACATCCGGACACGGAAAAAAAACTGTATCTGTTTGGAAAGGACGGAGAACCTTTTGATGATAAGCGTGAAGAAGAAATGCTGCGCAAATGGCTCGGACTCTATGGCCTTTCCGAAGAAGCGGGGATGCGTGCCTTTCAGGACAGTCATCCCATGGAGGAGCAGCTGAGAGGAGCCTGGAAGCGTTGATGAATCTGAGAAAAAGGGCGGTTTCCGATACTTTTCTGAAATTTCTCGTCCCGACCGTGATGAGTTATCTGACCCTTTCGGTCATTTCCCTGACAGATCTGGTGATCGCGGGACATTTTATCGGGGCGACGGCGCTGTCCGCGATCAGCCTGGCGTATCCCGTCATTGTTTACACGCAGATTCTTTTTGCCTTTTTCGGCGTAGGCGGCGCCATCCATCTTTCCACTCAGATGGGGAGGGGCAGATGGGAGGAATGCAGCCGGATTTTTACAACAGCGATCGCGGCAACCGTCCTTTTTTCAGTGCTGTCGGCAATTCCGGGACTTCTGTTCCTGGATCCGCTGCTGAAGTTCCTGGGGGCTTCCGGCGGAGACGTGTGGATACAGGCCAGAGGGTACATTTCTGTGCTGACAGGAGGCCTTCCTTTTCTGACGCTGTCTCCGGTGATGGTCATGTATCTCCGGAATGACAGTGAACAGAGGTATGCGCTGCTCTGTGTAACAGTGGCCGGAGTGACCAATCTGGTGCTTTCCCTTTTTCTGGTAATCGTCGCGGACATGGGGACCATGGGCATTGCCATCGGCAGTGTGTTCTCGGAGATGCTCTGCTGTCTGCTCGCTGCTTTCCGTCTTTTCAGCGGGAAACGGATGTTCCGTCTTGTCAGGATGAAGCCGGATATCACGGTTCTCAGGCAGATTCTGTATCCGGGCATGACACTGGCCGTGATTTTTTTCTCTCATATGTTCCAGGTTGTGGTTGTGAACCGACGGCTCGGACTGTATGGAAGCGGGGAAGGGATCGCGGTCTACGCAGTGGTCAAATACCTGATCATTTTCATGTTCGCGTTTTTCGACGGAGTCAATGGCTCCATGCAGCCGATGCTGGGGATTTATTACGGCGAGCGGGAAAAGGAGAATGTGAAAACCACAGCAGGCTGCGGCGCGGCCGCGATGCTCCTGTTTTCCGTGGCAATGCTGCTGATGGCACTGGGTGCGCCGTTTCTCTGCAGGCTGTTCAGTCTCACCGGAGAGGTGACAGGACGGGAAGGCATTTATGCGTTCCGGATGATGGCGTTCTGCTGTCCGATGATGGCTTTGATTACGTTCGTGAACGGGTTTTACCGTTGCACGGAAAATGTCGTCAGAGCGTTCTGGATCAGCCTGACCGATAATTTTGTATTCCCTGTCGCCTGTGTTTACGTGTGTTCCATGCTTTTCGGGATGCGGGGAGTGTGGTATGGCCTGCTGGCAGGGAGTTTCTGTACCTGTATACTGATCGCCATTCTCTGCCTGACCGGTGGCAGGGGGCTGCTGATGCTCGAAGAAAAGGATTTTTTACGGAAAGAAAAGGAATTTCTGAAAATCTATCCGGCAAACCGGGAGAATCTTCAGGAGATTGTCCGGGATCTGGAGGAGTATGGCAAGTCTGCCGGACTCAGCACACGGCAGAATTATTTCATCAACCTGATCATCGAGGAACTGGTGGTAAATGTCATCATGATGGCGGACAGCGGCAGGAACCGGAGGTCCTATGTAGATGTGCGTGTTTTTCAGGATGAGGACGGGCATCTGACTGTACGTGTCCGGGACAATCTGACGCAGTTCGATCCCGCGGAGTCCGGTGTCGGGGATCTGGGGACGCTGCTGAAGGATTACCGGGACCAGGGACAGATCCGTGAAGGCGCGATCAACGAACTGGGGATCGGGATGATCAAACGGATCGCCCGTGAGTACAGCTACCACAGGACGATCGGCTATAATAATTTTCTGGTGACGATCTAGGAACTGTAGTTTAATAAATTATATAGTTCCTTAGGGAAACATGGATGGGGGAGCGATGGAAAATATAAAAGAACTGTTTTTGCCATTTACAAAAAAAGAATGGCGGCTGCGGATGCTCCTGGTGGGGCTCCTCTTTGTCGCGGTCGCGTTTCCCTGTAAAACCCTGCTGACCCTGATCCCGGGAGCGACCGAAATCCGTCCGGCCAATACGATCCCGGTCGTGTTCGGCCTGCTGTGGGGACCGGCAGGCGCCTGGGGGATCGCGGTCGCGGAAGCGCTGACGGATATCTTTTCCGGATATCCTGTGATCGAATGGATACCGGGATCGGTCATGAATTTTTTTTATGCCTGGCTGCCGTACAAACTCTGGTACAGTCTGGCTTCCGGCGGGCAGGGCGTAAAAGAACCACGGCTCCGGAGCGTCCGGGATATCCTGCGGTTTATCAGGGTGGTGTTTCTGACCTCTGTCGTGACGACCACGCTGATCGCGCTGTTATTTGAATACATGGGCATTGCCTCTTATGGCCAGTCGGCGATGCTTCTCTTTTTCAATAATTTCGATTTCGCGGTGGTCCTGGGGATCCCGCTGATCCTTCTGCTGACCAGCCGGGAAACGGTTTCTTTCTGGACACCGGCAGAGGGGTCCTGCGGACAGGACCACATGGATCAGGAATGCTCTGCCCCCGCGAAAAAAAAGGGGAACTTTCGCGGAATCGCGACGGACGCGCTTCTGCTGGGAATTAATTTTTTCGGAATTCTGTACTTTTTCGCGTCACGTTTCCTGGGAGTCCGTCTGCCTTCCCGCGGAGTGGCGATCCTGCTGGCAGCGTTTCTGCTTTTTGAGATCCTGTACATTTTCAGACCGTACGCGCCCCGGGACCACACGGTCCCGACCGTTCACATCCGGAGTTTTTCCATCCGGGCCAGAGTGGTCCTGGGCTACCTGCTGGTGATGGTGTTTTCGGTGCTTCTGGTCGGCATCGCTGTGGATCATGCGCTTGAATCAGCGCCGATCAGTATGGAGCAGCAGTGGGAGTATATTTTCCTGGTGGTCGGGATTGCCCTGAATGTGATGTTTGTGGTGCTGCTGCCGTTCCTTCACTATATCGAAAAATATATCACCGGTCCGGTGGAATATCTGGTAGAGCAGGTCAATGCCTTCGCGGGAAGGGATCATTACGCGGACGCGCAGCAGAATCTGCAGATGGACAAAATCATGGAAAAGATCAATACCGGTGATGAAATCGAGGCACTTTCCGAGTCCTTTGCCAGAATGATGGGGGATATCACCAGTTATGTCCGGAATCTGGTGACGGTGACAGCGGAAAAGGAACGGATCGGGGCGGAGCTGAATGTCGCTGCGCAGATCCAGGCGGATATGCTCCCGCGGATCTTTCCTCCGTATCCGGAAAAAAAGGAATTCGACCTTTACGCGACCATGGATCCCGCGAAGGAAGTGGGCGGCGACTTCTATGATTTCTTTATGGTGGATGATGATCATCTGGGGATGGTCATGGCGGATGTCTCCGGAAAAGGGGTACCCGCGGCGCTGTTTATGGTCATCGCGAGGACACTCATCAAAAACCGGGCGCAGATGGGTGGTTCGCCGGCGGAAATCCTCCGGGATGTCAATGAACAGCTGTGCCAGGGCAATGACGCGGAGCTGTTTGTCACCGTGTGGCTGGGAATCCTGGAACTGTCGACCGGAAAAGGCATGGCGGCCAACGCGGGCCATGAACATCCTGTCCTGAAACGGGCAGACGGTGAATTTGAACTGGTGAAGTACCGCCACTCTCCTGCTGTCGCGGTCATGGAGGGCATCCGTTTCCGGGAGCACGCGTTTGAAATGTATCCGGGAGATACCCTGTATGTGTATACAGATGGCGTGACAGAAGCGACGGACGCCTCCAACCGGCTCTACGGGACGGACCGGATGCTGGAGGTGCTCAACAGAAATCAGGATGCGGATATGCAGAATCTGCTTGCCGAAGTCAGTAAAGACATTGAGCTGTTTGTCGGCGAAGCGCCGCAGTTTGATGATATCACCATGCTGGGGATGATTTACTATGGCGCCGGAGGTGGCGGGGAAAGCCGGTCTGCTGCAGAGACGGAACCAGATGGCGGGACGGGAAAGGAGTGATCTGATCGATGGCAGAGATCATGGTAGAGGCGAAAGCGGAGAAACTGACCGAAGTCCTGGCATTCCTGGATCAGGAACTGGAAAGCGCGGGATGCAGTTTCAAAGCGCAGATGAAGCTGGAGATCGCTCTTGAAGAGATGTTTGTCAACATCGCCCAGTACGCGTATCCGGATGGTGAGGGAAGCACTGCCATCCGGGTTCAGGCGGATGGGACCGCCAGGGAGGTGACCGTAACGCTGGAGGACTGCGGGATTCCTTATAATCCCCTGGAGCGGCCGGATCCGGATACCACTCTGTCGTCAGAGGATCGCCCTGTCGGCGGACTGGGGATCTTCATGGTCCGGCAAAGTATGGATTCTGTTGCCTATGAATACCGCGACGGGAAGAATCTCTTTACGATGAAAAAGTTGTGGTGAAGAAAGGAAGACTAACGGACGGAGGAGTGTATTATGTGGACAAGAAGAGAACTGAAAGAAAGAGGAAAAGCCGCTTTTAAGGCCAATTACTGGCGCTGTGTACTCGTCGCGCTGATCCTGATGATGGTCGGCGGCGCGTCGGCGGGCGTGGCCGGCGGTTCCGGCGTCAGCCAGGGACTGAACCATGTTCAGCAGGAGGAATCCGCTCCGGATCAGCAGGTGACCGGAGATGTGGATATCGTTGTGAACGGAGAAAACATCTTTGATACTTTCCAGGACAGTATCGAACAGGCCGGCAGCGCGGACGCGTCACTTTTCTTTGTGCTGCTGCCATTTATCCTGGTGATCATCCTGATCGCGGTGGCGGCCGCGGTCGCGGTATCAGTACTGGTCATCAACCCGCTGATCGTCGGCTGCGAACGATTCTTTTCAGAGAACAGCCGTCAGCCGGCGGGACTGGGGGAAATCGCCTACGGTTTTGAGCACGGCTACGGCCGGGTCATCAAAACCATGTTCCTGACCGATCTGTTCATCATCCTGTGGTCACTGTTGCTGATCATCCCTGGCATCATCAAGAGCTACTCGTACCGGATGGTACCGTATATTCTGGCACAGGAGCCGGAGCTCAGCGGCCGGGAGGCCATTAACCGTTCCAGGCAGATGATGGCTGGACAGAAATGGAGAGCTTTTGTCCTGGATCTCAGCTTTATCCTGTGGATCTTCCTGAGCGCCATCACCCTGGGGATTGTCGGCATATTATATGTATCACCGTATATGGAAGCGACCAATGCGGAGCTGTATTACGCACTGCGGGGAGATGCCGGCGAACCGCCGTACGCTCCATCTGACTATGGCGATGCCGCAGATTATAACAATCAGTACAACGGTTATGCGGAACAGGGATGGCAGGAAAACAAATAACCGGAAAACAAAATAAATAACCGGAATATAAAAAAGGCGGCTTCGACAGGATGACCGCCTTTTTCGTTATGATCCGGCAAGCGGCCAGTTTAGCCCCAAAACCGTGATACTGTTA
>CAMNJG010000069.1 GCA_946541285.1 uncultured Clostridia bacterium | reverse complement strand
TGCCCGGAAGCTGTACAGTAACCACTTCAGCATACCCAGGTACAAACTTTTTCCACGTCGCGTATTTGCTGGCCGCGCCTCCTGCGTAGGGCAGGCAGAAGAGCCGGTACCGGCTCCCCTGCTTTTCCCTGTAATAATCAATCCATTGATTACCCTGCATACTTCAGCCCACCTGATTTCTTCTCAACATAATCCGCCAGATCCGAAACAGTCAGCAGTTCCGAAAGCTGCTCTTCCGGAATCTCTATATTGTACTGTTCTTCCAGTTCGCAGCACATTTCGATCAGACTGAACGACTGAAGCCCCAGATCCGTAACCAGATTGGAATCCGGCCGGATCTCACTGGCGCTGATACCGTAGTATTCGGAAATAAAAGCCATAATTTCATTCTGATATTCCATCAGGAAGCTCCTCTCTTTTTATTCGACCGATTTCAGGGCTTCGGTCATCACAATCTTATTCGCTTTATGACTGATCACCAGATGCACGATCACTGCGCAGAGAATCACAAAAATCGAGAGAATCACGAAATGCAGCGGTTCCAGCTGCATCTTCCATTCAAAGGAATCGAACGATACAACATTAATAAAGACCCTGAGGAACGCGAAGCCTACCGGTATTCCCAGCAGCCATCCCGGCAGCAGTGTCAGGAAGCAGTCCGTCATGACAATATTCCGGATCTCCCGGTTTGTATATCCAATGACTTTCATGGTAGCGTATTCGCGGTACCGTTCTTCGTAATTCATCATGCCCATATTGTACAGAATGACGACACTGAGAAGGAATGACGCGATAATGAGCAGCTTGATGACGGTATAAACGCTCTCTGACAGTTCGTCCACATTATCCTTCTGCGTATCGATCGAAACCAGTTCATTCAGCGCGTCACAGTTTTTCAGATTCTGATATCCGTCATCATTCATCATGACAATATTCGGAAGGAAGGATTCCCCCATGGATTCCCAGCTTGTTCTTGACAGGTAAATTCCCTGCGGTGTACGTACAGAAGTAATATCCTTCACAGTCGCGGTAAACTCATGGGAAACTCCTGTAACATTGAAAGTAATCTCATCTCCCTCTTTCAGGCCGGTCTGTTCTGACAGTCTGTGGGAAAGGATCACCCCTTCTTCCGGAAGTGTGAGCTTTTCGCCGTTTTCTTCACGTTCCAGGGTAAAATAATCTCCTTCATCCAGAATGGTGATGATGGAAGACATCTTTTCATCGTCTTCTTTATGAACATCTGCGGATGTCTGCTTCATCCACTGTATGGCAGCTCCATTCGCATCATTGTCCACCATCTGCTTCGCTTCTTCCGTGACTGCGCTCAGACTGCCTGTATATGAATACGAATACTGGCTGGAGAAGACGAAGTCATTGGAAGCATTGATGGAATCATACATGCCGAATCCGGCAATCATCAGCATCATACTTCCCAGGACACCGACCACCCCGATCAGATACCGGATTTTGTTTCTCCCGGTATCTCTCATAACCCATGTCAGGGTATAATTCTTTGAAGATTTTACTTTTTTAAGAGACTTATTCCTGCTGGCTTTTTCATCCAGTCCTCTCATTGTTTCCGCAGGAGTATGCTTCAGTATTTTGCCGGATGCCCATATTGTCGCGAACATACAGATCACCACGATCAGGATCACGACGATCAGGGTTCCCCAGGAGAATTCCAGGCTCCACTCCGGAAGTGTCAGTGTTGTCTTTTTGACTTCCATCACCACTCTGGCTACGGTAACCCGTCCCAGGAACACCCCCGTGATGGCTCCGATAGCCGGTACAATCAGTCCGAACATCAGATAATGTCTTCGGATTTCTCCATTTGTCATCCCGATTGCTTTCATTGTCCCGATCTGCTGTGTCTGATTCCTGACCAGTCTGGTCATGGTCGTGTACATGGTCAGCAGCGCGAGCAGGATAAAGACACAGGTAAACATGATCGCCATCTTTTTGGTCTGGAGGATCTCATCGCTCATCTGCGCGGTCGCGTTAAAATCTTCACGCGTCTGCATCGCAAAGAAATCATCACCGAGACGGTCTTTGATTTCTTTTTCCAGCTGTTCCATATCCACGTCTTCTTTTACATCAATTCTCATCTGATTATAGATGATCATACCGGTCATTTTTTCCATCTGGCTTTCGCCGAAATACGCATAGCCATGCTTTTCATAATCCGGCATTGTCTGGGTCGCGGACGCAGTATAATAAATAAATTCCGGGCTCATGACCAGTCCCCTGATCTGATAATCCTGTTCAGGGAACATACCATAGGAAAGACGGATCCAGTCCCCCACATGATAATCATTCTTATCCGCAAAGGTTTTATCCAGCCATACTCCTTCTGAATTCATATCAAACGGATCCCCTGTGACCACGACTGGCGACTGATTACTGACATCATTGACCGTCGTGACATTCACGTCACTGTGTTCTCCCGTTTTGTTTCCGGCTACATCACAGGTAATGGACATGGAACTGGTCACATTGGTTACATTTTCAAGTTCTCTGACTTTATTCGCGTTTTCGTTCCCCAGGTTATTTCCATAAATCCACGCGTCACATAAACTGGAGTCTTCATAGAAGTCCTGTGACTGAAGGTCCATCCCGGTCCAGACACTCTCCATACCAGAGAAAATTGTCACAGAAAGCATCGCCATCACAAATACCGCAATGAACTGTGGGAAAAGATGCATCAGGTCACGTCTGAATTTCGTCCATAAGTATTTCATTTACCATTCCACCTCATCAACAGCCAGTGGCTTATCATTATTCATCACGCTCTCTACATGTCCATCCTTCAGTCTGAGGACCGTATCTGCCACTCCCGCAATTGCGGCATTGTGCGTTACAATGATTACGGTGGTATGGTATTCTTCCACCATTTTCTTCAGAAAGGCAATGACTCTTTTCCCTGTTTCACTGTCAAGAGCCCCTGTCGGTTCATCACAGAGCATAATACTTGGATTTTTACTCAATGCTCTCGCGATCGAAACCCGCTGCAACTCTCCGCCGGATAACTGTGCAGGGAAATTCCGCATTCTGTCACCCAGTCCGACGGCATTCAGGGCTTCCTCCGCACTGATACTGCTTTTACACAATCTGTGCGCCATATCGACATTTTCATACGCGGTCAGGTTCGGAAGAATATTATAAAACTGGAACACAAAACCAATGTCATTTCTCCTGTACTGCGTCAGCTGTTTCGCGTTCATGCCGGTGACATTCTTGCCATCAACCGTAATTTTTCCGCTGGAAGCAGTATCCATCCCTCCCAGGAGATTTAAAAGTGTCGACTTACCGGAACCACTCGGGCCAAGGATAATCGTCAGCTTTCCTTTTTCGAAGCCAAAGCTGACATGATCCAGTGCCCGTATTTCAGAACCTCCTGATTTATAAACCCGTGATACATCTTCAAACTCTACAAACATATCTCTTTCCTCCACAACATCAGATATCACTTAACTGAAAATCCGGAAAATTCGCCATCACATCATCAAGATCATCCGATACACCAATACAGAACGGCTTTCCATCTTCGCTCCTCTGCATGCCGTAAATGCAATGCTGAAAATACGCGTAATTATTATTGAAAATCACCAGGCCCAGCGCCTGGGACAGGATGCCGAAGAATGTCGGCCCCCAGATCTGTGAAAAGTAAAATTTCATCCGGACACCCAGGCGCCTGCCACTGGAGAGCCAGAATGGAGAAACCGCTTTCATCAGTTTCCGGGTATACTGCAGATAGCTTTCCGCGTTCAGTTCCACAGCATCCCGGATCGGATACCACACTCCCTCTTTTTCTTCCAGTCCCTGAATCCGGATATTTCTGGCAGAGACCACCTTGCCGCCGGCATTGTACTGGATATTTCCCTGCAGATTTTCAATCAGGATTCTGGTCCTGATCATCTTCCCATTCAGTTCAATGCGGTCCTCACAGTCCAGACCATGATCCCTGTGGAATGCTCTTGTAATCTCCTGCATCCAGATAATTTCCCGGTCCTGACCGTTTCGGCGACAATGTTCCAGCAGGTTCACAGCCCCATACATCAATTCATAGGTATGCCTGCAACAGGAAAGATACTGATCCTGGAATACCTTCTCCTGAGAAGAAAACACTCTTCCCTGATACAGTTCCTTCAGCTTCCGGTCCAGATACGTCCTGGAACAGATCATTCCCTGGCTTCCTTTAAAATTTTCCTTCAGTTCAATGGAACGGATCCGGTCCTCACCGTCAAGGGTGAGTGAAATGACAGTCGGCAGTCGGACATCAAAATTCTGAACATCCGCCATATTACACTGCCATGCGGTAATTTTTGTCTCGTTCTGTCCCGGTATGATCTGATATCCTCCATACCGCATACAGCATGAACCCTGTAAAGAAAGATCTTCCAACCGTTCCCTCAGATCTTCATACGTTATTTCTTTCGTGAGGTCAAAACCTGTCATGATAACTTTTCCTGGACATAATTATATAATCTCGGTAAAGAATAAATATCTGTGATATCATCGGTATCAATTGAAATGCTGTACTTTTTTTCCAGCTCATCTACCATGCTGTAAATTGACAGAGAGTCAATCCCCAGTTCCATGAAAGTACACCCGGTTTTCGCCTCATCAACAGATACACCGTATTTGCCGCAGACAAATTCCGCAAATTCATCGTAATCCAGTTTCATCATCAGCCTCCCGGTCATTGCTCATTCTGATTCTCAAACAATACCTGCTTATCATCAGGGATGCCGTGCCGTGCCCAATCTTCCAGAACTTTTTTATCGACTTTTCCGGCGAGGATAATCGGCATTTCTGATATAAACACCACTTTATCAGGCATTTTGTAATTCGACAGTTTCTCAAAGAGGAAACGCGTGACATCCCTGTCCGTCACCCGGATGCCCGCTTTCGGAACGATGAATGCCCAGATTTCTTCTCCAAGAATTTCATGATCTCTGCCAACAACAGCGACATTCTGTATATTCTCCATCTGCATGATGCATTCTTCAATATCACTTGGATAGACGTTAAAGCCTCCCCGAATAATCATATCCTTACACCTGCCGACAATACTGATATTTTCCTCATCATAGAATTTCGCGAGATCTCCTGTATAAAGCCATCCATCCTCATCGAGAACTTCCCTGGTTTTTTCTTCATTACGGTAATAACCGGCCATATTGTATCCTCTGACTGCCAGTTCCCCGATTTCACCTTTGCGCAGATTCTTCCGGTTCTGATCCACAATCCTGATTTCCACACCGTCGATCGGACGACCTACAGTATTCAATCGTATCTCTTCCGGATCATCCAGCCTGGTCATGGTCACCACACTGGTTCCTTCAATCAGTCCATAGGCATTCATTAACCGGCACCCCATCCTTTTCTCCACTCTTTCAGCCAGAGCAGGTGTACATAAAGAGCCGGATACAACAAGGGTTTTCAGTGCGTCAAACCTGGCAAAATCAATGATTCTGCAATTCAGCAGCAGATTCCACATTGTTGGCTGCGTGTGAATGATGGTATTCTCCCTTTTTGAGATTTCCTTCATGATATCGTTCGGATTAAATGAAGAAATCATTTTAAAAGGGCACTCTGTCGCGACATTAATCAGAAGGCTCAGAAAACCCTGGGCAGAATACAGGGGAGCGATTGAGAAAGGTTTGTCCTGTCTGTCCCCACACCAGTATTCGGCTGAATATTTTGAAATCTTATAGACATCATTATTTTTCAGCAGCACACCTTTCGGCATCCCGGTCGTACCGGAGGTATAGGAGATCATCACAATATCATCCGGAGCAATCTCCTCCAGTTTTTCCGGAACTACAGGATCACAGGCCTTCAGTTGTGAGAATGCCATCCCCTTTTCCCCATACAGGTTTTCATCTGTATAAAAAACCTGCCGGACAGAGTCCCGATCCTTCACATACTCCCGGATGTAATCTCCATAAGGAAGCGTTCCCGCTTTTTTCGCACAGATAATGCAGGAAACATCAGCATCCTCCAGAATATTGTACAGTTCATTTTTCTTCCATCGGATATTGATGGGAACCGGAAGTGCCCCAATATAAAACAGAGCAAAATAGGAATAAATGTATTCAATACAATTATCCAGGATGATGGCAGCCCTGCTGCCTTTTCTGATTCCTTTTTCAAGAAATCCCGCCGCGATACGTTTTACTTCATCAAGCATTTCACGACAGCTGAACTGTTCCCCATCAAACTGAATAAATTCCCGGTCAGGATGTTCCTTCAGGATTTCTTCCAGCATCATCCTTAATACCACCTCATCCGCGCCCAGCCGCCGGTTAATTTTTTCAGCAATCTCCCTGCTGTCACCGTTATCCAGACCGGCCAGTACAACACCATACTCTTCCTGCAGTCTTTCTGACAGCAGCGATGTATTTCCGTCGGATTCACGGATGATCTGAGAAATCTTTTCCTGTGTCGCGAGCCTCATTGCATCTCCTTTACATATTTTTCTATTTTATACGGACTTTCTACATCCGTGATATCCAGCGAATTAAAATCAAATTCAATGTCAAACTGTTCTTCTACATCGAACAAGAGTTCAATCAACTGCATCGACCGGAGGATTCCATTTTCAATAAATGAATCCTGAAGCTGGATCATATCGGTAACACCAAATTTACCATTTACTTCATGAACAACAAATTCTGAAACACTCATCTCTTTTTCTCTCCCGACTCATAAAGTCATATATACGATACCTGCATTAAAACCATTTGCCACCCCAAGCAGAACGATCTTCTGTCCTGTCCCGAACTGAATCGTTCCGGCTTCCACTGCCCGCGCGATCGCGACCGGAATGGAGGCTGTACTCATATTTCCAAATTCCCCTATCTGGGATACCGTCCGGTCAACAGGAAGATTCAGGACTTCACAGCTCTTAATAATTAAATATTTTGTAATCTGGGTTGGAATGAACAGATCAATCTCTTCAGGTACAATCTGCAATTTCTGAAACTGTTCACTGTAATAATCCATACAGCGCTTGAAATTAAGCTTCATCATTTCCTCAGATTCGTTCTGGAAATACAGTTTATCCGGATCATGAGGATAACGGGTGCCACCGCCCCAGAGAGCACCATCCTCCCAGGTGTCCGGAAAAGTGCGGAAAGCTGTCCGGATTCCGAAATCCTCCGCATCACTCCCGACTTCACGGGCTTCCAGGACAATGGCTCCCCCACCGTCTCCTACTGAAAAAGTCGCATTCACATCCTTTAATTTATCCGGATTTTTCAGCAGGTCCATTCTGACAAATTTACTTAACACTTCTCCGGTAGCAATCAGTACATTCCGAACATAACCGCTCTGAATATAGGCGTTGGCGATTTCAATCGCGCTGACAAACGCATTGCAGGCATTTTTAATGTCAAAGCTTCTTGCATTCCTGATATCCAGGGCATCCATTACGATATTGACAGTCGCCGGCTCCGCCAGGTCCTGAGTCAGG
>CAMNJG010000068.1 GCA_946541285.1 uncultured Clostridia bacterium | reverse complement strand
GGCTTTTGACCATGTGGAAAAACATTTTTTAGGGCAGTAACTGTCGAAAACCCGGTGATCTGCATTTCATAATGTCCCTCCCTCATACAACACTGTCTCTCTTATTCAAGACGAGGCAGTCAAATAAGAAAAAAACACATTTTGACATTTACTAGATGTCATCTTAATTGATATTTTACCATATTATAAGAAAAACAACAATCAGTAGATGTCAATTCATGCAGAGGGAACCACTTTGTATAAAAATAAAACGCCGGATGGCAGATGCAATCTCAGTGGATCGAAAATCAGAAAACTGCGTATGTCTTTACCGCAGAAAACCTCGCAAAGAGCCTTTGCGGAGCTTCTTCAGCTCCATGGCCTGGATGTCGATAAAAACGCTGTTCAGAGGATGGAATCCGGACAGCGCTTCATTACCGATATTGAATTGAAAGCCATTGCGTCCATATTCAAAATAAACACAGATGAACTGCTAAAGTAAAAAGACCAGAGTCTGCTATGAACTCTGGTCCTTTTTATGTTTCTTTTCTTTACTGTCCGTCCAGATACTTTCCCAGCTGTTCCTGGACGATCTGCTTGATTTCACTGGCGATCTGCCGGCTTGTTTTTTCTTTCATTCCTGCCTTCTGCCCGACCTTCAGGAGATCCTCGACAGAAGGATTCCTTCCTCTTGACGACAACATCGAACAAAAGTACAATGTACTACACGGAGGTGATGATATGGCTTTTTCGATCCGATTAACCGAAGACGAACGGAAGCTCGCAGAAAGTTACGCGAAACTCCATTCTTTTTCTTTAGCAGAGGCCTTCAAAAGAGCTCTTTTTGAAAAAATAGAAGATGAATTTGACATCGCAGTAGCAAATGAAGCTTACAGAGAATATTTAGACAGCGGTTGTCAATCCACTCCTGTCGCAGATTTCTGGAGAGAGTTGGATGAAGAAATATCAGGTTGAACTTTCTGAACGTTTTAAGCGGGAATTTCGTAAATTAGATAAATATACACAAAGGATTCTAAGGGGATGGATCGATAAAAATCTCGTTGGATGTGAAAATCCCAGAATAAAAGGAAAAGGTCTGACAGCTAATCGAAGCGGGCAGTGGAGATATCGCATCGGCGATTATCGTCTTATATGTTCGATTGAAGACGATAAACTTGTCATCCTTGCCCTGTCCGTCGGACACAGGAGCGAAATATACCAAAAATAAAATCAGGTTGATTCAATTATGTTCATGTCATTACAATAGATACAGGTGAACTTTTAAAGTAAAAAGGACCAGAGTCTGCTATGAACTCTGGTCCTTTTTATGTTTCTTTTCTTCACTTCCCGTCCAGATACTTTCCCAGCTGTTCCTGGACGATCTGCTTGATTTCACTGGCGATCTGCCGGCTTGTTTTTTCTTTCATTCCTGCCTTCTGCCCGACCTTCAGGAGATCCTCGACAGAAGGATTCCTTCCTTCTCCGAAGACGGTAGTCGCGTGTTCCCCGCCGATCGAACTGGAATACGTCAGATCATAAGCCGGTGCCAGACGCCAGACGCCATTTTCACAGAGAAACGAAAAGTTGTTGGAATGATCGTCTCGATTGTGAGCAAAGACATTAAAACACATCAGCCGGTACATCTTCTCGACTTCCTGGGTATCCTTTGTCAACTGCCAGGTCAGTGCCATCAGGGATGTATAATCCAGCGCAGGAATCCGGTGAGATACTTCCAGAAGGGCAGATACAGAAGCCATATGGATCTTCCGTACCCAACCATCCTCCTGCCGCCGGTCAAAACGCTGGCATCCAAAGTATCCCGCGCAATTGGCTGATGGGAATAAACGTACTTCCGGAACTTCGATGCCACATTCTTTCGCGCACAGGGTGTATTCATATTCCATCAGACCGATCATTTCCGGATCATACGAAGAGGGGAACTTCACAATCCATTCTTCTCCATCGATCTGCAGCAGCACCTTCGGCCTCGCGCCTCCGGAAGATCCACCGAGTTGAAACAGAATATCCAGATCGTCCGGTTCTTCTGACTGAAGAATTTTCCTGCATTCTCCGGCCAGGCGGTCAAAATCCTCCTGTACCTCTTCTGAAGTCCATTCAAAAGCCGGCTGATACTCCAGAGCTCCCATTCCGGAACTGCCTACAATCGCCAGACGCTGTAAAGGACTGATCTCTTCCGGCCGCTCACCTTCTCTGCGCAGCATCCGATCCACCAGCAACCGGCCCCATCCATCCGGAAGAGAATCCTCGAAGACGCCAAACAGCCCATCAAAGGGTGTTATTCTGGCGGTCTGTATTCCTTTTCTCAGTGGAAGGGAAAAGGGACTGATGGAATAGCCACTGGCAATCCATTCATCAGCGTATTCAAATACGGTCAGATACTTCTGATAGGGTGCCAGGGTACCGACTCTGATCCCATCAAGACACACTTCCAGCTTAGAGACGGTTTGCACGGAGCACCTCCTCCATCGACTGCGGATGCGGATTCGCGAACAGCCCCTGGATCTGGTCGTCTTCTCCCAGGACTGAAGCGATTTTAACCAGTGAGACAAACGCGATCTCCCCGGTACTTTCAAAACGCCGCAGTGTGGAATACGGGACACCGCTTCGTTCACTGAGACTTTTGATTGTCACTTTCCGGCTCCTGCGCAGTTTCCGGAACCGCCGGGCGACGTCATATGCCATTTCATTGGGTGTCTGCAACAACATCCCTCTCACCTTCTTTTGCTAATATATGAGCGATTTTTACAATTTTTCTGCTGAAATTAACAATATATTAGCTCTTTTTAGACAAGATAACAAGTGGCTCTTCTATGTCCCGTATTATCCGGATTCGAAATCATGCTCTTTTACCTCTTCAACAGATGTTTCAGTCTGTCGAGAATTCCGAGATGACCGTATTTCTCCGAATAGCGTTCCAGGATCGCGGCAGTTTCCGCCCGGGTCGCGTAAGCCTGCGGCTTCAGTGTGCCGTCTTTGTAGCCGGTAACCAGTTCATTGGCCACAGCCCAGGAGAAAGCCTCTTTCGCGTATTTCTCCACAGAATCACTGTCGGAATAATCAGAAAGATCCGCGAAGTCGTCTGCCTTCAGTTCCCCGTTCTGTTCCGTATACCGGTATAACATGGTCACCAGCTGCTCCCGGAGGATATGATTCTCCGGTCCGAATTTCCGGGCACTGTACCCGTTGACAATGCCCTGTGACGCCGACCAGTACACCGCGTCCGCGAACCAGTCCTTCTCTCTGACATCCGAAAAATGGACAGCGCCGGACGCTTCTTCCAATTCGCCATCTTCCGCCTCCACAGAGGAATCCTGACGGTCTTCGGATGCCTTCCGGTCCGGAGCGCCCTCCAGATTGTACAGGATCTGTGCCATCATCGCCCTGGTCAGCTTTCCCTGCGGCTCAAAGCGCTGCTTTCCCGTCCCGTTCATCATTTCCTCACTCACCACCTGGTTGACAGAAGAAAAATACCACTCCGACGGGTCGAGATCCTGGAATACCATTCCGTTATCCGTTACTGCGTAGCTGGCAACTTCACTGGTCCGGATCTTTTCTCCATAACCAATGACTTTGAGAGTATTCTGTCTGCAGACAAACGGTTTCGAATATAATTTAGACTTCCGGGTCGGTTTGGAGCCATCCGTTGTATAGTACAGTTCCGCTCCGGGCGTGTCAGAACTCAGGGAAATCTTTCCATTCTTTCCCTTTGCCTGTGGCAGCGCTACCTGATATTTTTTGACCGTCTGCACGGTTGCCGGGGTTCTGGTTCCATAGGTATCATAACCCACAACGGTAAAATCGGTATCCTTACTGATCCGGATCGCGCCGGTATACTGCTTCGAAGCCATCGTCGGCCAGCTTCCGTCGGTCGTGTAATACAGATCGATGCCTTTGTCAGGCGCGGACATTTCCACGATGGTATCCTTCTTTTTATAATCGTTATGGAAATCAATCACCGGCGCGGAATACGCCGGCAGCGTTTTTCCCTGGCCCGGCACCGAAGTATACTTTTCTCCATTCTGCGGGACGACTCCCCTGCGGCGCATCAGCTCTGCAACCGTCACAAATTCATAGCCCTGTTCCTGCAGAGTATCCACCGCCCGCAGGGCTCCCTGCACACTGGTTTCATAAAGGTCATGCATCAGGACGATGTCTCCGTCTTTCGCCCTGCTCACGATCCTCTCATATACGGAGTCCGCGTTCCGGCTTCTCCAGTCCATCGTATCAAGGCTCCACAGGATGACCGGTGCGGACACACTGCTCTTCACCACAGGATTATAGACACCTCCCGGTGTACGGACCATATCGGCATAGCTTCCGCCCATATGTTCGAACAGCAGACTTTCCACCCGGGCAAAGGTACTGGATATCTGAGGGCCGGACAGTGCCGCGACGGATGGATGATTATAGGAATGGTTGGCAAGCTGATGTCCCTCCCGGATCATCCGATCCACCAGATCCCCGTGACGGACCACACCATGGCCGCCATTGACCCCGCACATGAAAAAGGTCACTGCGGCATCCCGGCTCTTCAGTCCGTCCAGCAGGACAGGCGTATTATTGGAAGGACCGTCATCAAAAGTGAACGCGATGAGTTTGCTGTCATCGGTCGCGGCAGAAACCGGCAGCGGCGCCATGACCATGACCATGCATATAATCAGAAGAAGGCTGATGACCAGCCTCTTCAGCAGAAATTGATCATTGTTTTTCATGATAGTATTCTCCTTCAGGAAAAAGCCCCATCATACGGAGACGCCGGTCAGATGAGCGGAATCTGATCCCACTGGATGTTCCCGTTTTCATCCAGGTATTCTTCCTCACAGTGAATCGCTTCCACCGTAGCGATAAACAGTTCGTGAGTACCTGGTTTCAGCGTTTCCACGACTTTACACTCGATCGTTACCGGACACGCGGACAACAGTGGCGCGTTGACTTTTTCCCCGTCTTCCCAGGCGATATTCATCACTTCGAATTTATCTTCGTCCCTGCCGGAATGGAAACCCAGATAATGATACTCTTCTTCAAAACCTTCCGCCGGCAGATTGATGACAAATTCTCCGGATTCTTTGATCATAGGGTAGGAATACCGGGTCGGGACGATCCCGACCATGACCATGGCCGGTTTTTTGGAAACATTCGACGCGAACCCCACCACCAGGGCATTATTTCTGCCGTCTTTGTCCCTGCATGAAACGATGGCGCTCGGCATCGGCCGGATACAAGGTCCTTTGGCTTCAACGGTTTTTTTCATTTACATTTCCTCCTCAAAATAAACTCTTTTCTGTTCATCGCTGTATGCGGCTGCAATTCTCATGATACGCTCACTGTCAGCTGTTTTCAATCAGAAATGCAGATTATTTCACTCAAACCAGTACGATACATCCGTTGTATTCTGTGTGATTCCCGGAATCCTGGCTTTTGCGGTGTACTGCCAGGCCATGTACTGATCCGGATAATATGGCCGTCCGTTCCACGAAGCCACCCACAGTCTTTCGGATGCCACCGGCTCATAATCCATATAGCCCCACATCCAGTCGGAGGACGCGTAAATTCCCGTCTGATAGCCATAGGCTTCCATCCGTTCCAGGAACGCAAGCACACATTCGGATCTCTTGTTACCGGACATCCCGTTCAGACCGGAACGGCTCCCCCATTCGGTATCGATAAAAATCGGGTATTCCAGATGATACGGCTGCAGCAGCGCGGCACAGTAATCCGCTTCCGCATACGCTTCCTGTACCGATAATGCGGATGTAAACCAGTAGAATCCCATCGGAATCCCCAGCGCTTCACAGGACTGCGCGTTATACGTAAACTTCGTGTCCCTGACACATTTCCCCCGGTAATTCCGCAGGCCGCACCGTATGATCACCGCTTCAAACATCCCGCTTTCTTTCGCGACGCTCCAGTTGATATCGCCCTGATACTGAGAAACATCAATGACTTTTTTCACGTTCACGTTTTCTGTAATGATATTCAGTTCTTCGCCGGTTTCCGGGACAACTGCAGTCAGGCCGCAGGTGCCACGGTTCATGGTTTCCAGAAGGTCAATTTCCACGCTCCACACCTTCTCCTCTGACGCAACGGCATCATAGACATGGAAAGCTCCCGAACCATTGCTCCGATCCCATGCCACAATCTGGAGAGCGGTAATCTCCGGTGCCACTCCCTGAAGGGACACGCGAATCCTTCCCATTCCCAGGGGCTCTGAATACATGTAATTCTGCGGTGCCACCTCAAAAGTACAGTCATCCAGATGGATCCGCTGCAGCTGTTCCCCGGTACCTCTCACAAGATACAGGCTGGCATGATAGGTTCCAAAAAAGCGATGGAACGTTTCCACGTTCTGTGTCGTTGCATAAATCCCATCTGCTCCGTCTCCGGCAGACTGCATGGAAAACCAGCGCAGGTCACTCTGATCTTCCGATGTCCAGAGGACTGCCTGGACATCTTTTACATCAAAAAGACCGGGAACCGAAACAGAATCAGCTTTTAAACGAAGCTCCCCTGTTTTGCCGTCTGTCTCCGGCGTCCGGAAACTGCCCGCCGCGCGATCCTGCTCCGGAAGCTCTGTATTTTCAACTGCCTCCATCATCGACCGATAGAAAAACGTCATGGCCTGAGCGCGATTACAGTCCTGTTCCGGGGCAAATCCCGACTGAGGGAATCCATTCGTGATCCCGTTCCTGACCGCCCAGGAAACCGGTACCACGTAATACGCGTTTTCCGGAACGTCCTGGAAATTCACATGAAATCCATCATTGAGCGATCCCTGATAACGCCACAGGAACGTGACACACTGAGAACGGGTACAGACCTGATCCGGCGCGAAAGAGTCTTCGGTCAGTCCCTGTGTCAGTCCCTGCTCCACTGCCCACAGAACCGCATCTCTGTAGTAGGCTCCCGGATTCACATCCTGAAACGGATTCTCCTCAGACCGGGGCTCCGGACTGCCTGCCGCCCTCCAGAAAAAAGTGATGATCTGGGCGCGGGTACAGGATGCTTCCGGTGAAAACTCTGTTGGTGACGTTCCTTCGGTAATTCCTTTCTGTACAGCCCAGTAAACCGGTTCGTAATAATAAGCGGCCGGATTCTGTACATCGGTAAAAAACAGCATCTCCTGTGACGCTTCCCCGTCCCGCGCACTGTCAGCAGGTTCTGCTTCAGCCGGGGCATCTGCAGACGGTTCTTCCGTGCCTGTGCTGATAACTGACTCCGGAGTCTGTACAGTACCCTCTGTTGTATCCGCCGCAAAAGTAACCGAATATCCGGAAACGATCACGGACAGGCATAACATCAGGCAAATCCATTTTTTTCTCATGTCTGTTCTCCTGTTTTCATAAAAGTAAAACCGGATCCATTGCAGGTCTCCGGTTCTGACAAGCGTATACTCAACGATCCCATATATAGAGTATCAGACTCTGTATGTGTATTATACTCGCGAACGATATTTTTTCCAAACGGAAAGTAATTTTCGCGTTAAATTGAGGTTTCTCCGGCAGCAC
>CAMNJG010000067.1 GCA_946541285.1 uncultured Clostridia bacterium | reverse complement strand
AAGGTCTGCTGAATTTCTTAAAAAATCCAAGTTTATTCTTTACGTTAAAGCGTGTGTGTGGTAAAGTAATTGTCAACGCAAAGAAACATTCTGTCCAGGATCAGACCATGATTATAAAATGGACAGAACGCGATATACTGTTTTCACTGAAATTCAGGAGGTACTGAGAAATGCCAGAAATAAAGTTCTATAACCGTAAACCTGTCCCTGTTGAAATGCACAAAGTCAAGATTGTGCAGAAACTGCACCTGCTCCCTGCGGAGGAAAGACTGCAGAAGATGAAAGAAGCCGGCTATAACTCGTTCCAGCTTCATAACATCGACATCTTCATGGACATGCTCACCGACTCCGGTGTCAACGCCATGAGTGACCTCCAGCAGGCGGCCTTCCTGAGAGCTGATGACGCTTACGCGGGAAGTGAATCCTTCTACCGGATGCAGAGGAAACTTCAGGAACTTTTCGGCATTGACTACTGCCTCCCGGCCCATCAGGGACGTGCCTGCGAGAACGTCCTGGCGCTGCGTTTTGTTGACCGCCCGGGCAAAGTCGTCATCATGAACTATCACTTCACAACAGCGAAGGCTCATATTACACGCCTCGGCGGCAGAGTGGAAGAACTGGTCATCGATGCCGGACTCGAAACAGAAAGCGATCTCCCGTTCAAGGGCAATATCGATCTGGAAAAGCTCGAAGCCTGCATCAAAGAAGAAACACCGGAGAACGTCGCGTACCTGAGACTGGAAACCGGTACCAACCTGATCGGCGGACAGCCGATTTCCTATGAAAATATGAAAGCCGCGACGGAAATCTGTAAAAAATATGGTATTATCACGGTCATGGATGCTTCTCTGCTGCAGGATAACCTGTATTTCATTAAGACCCGTGAAGAATCCATGAAAGATAAATCTATCGAAGAAATCACCCGTATGTGCGCGGATCTGTTTGATATCGTGTATTTCTCCGGCAGAAAATTCGGTTTTGCCAGAGGCGGCGCGATTCTTGTCAGAGACGAAGATATGTTCCATTCTATGGAAGATATGATCCCGATGTTCGAGGGCTTCCTGACCTACGGCGGTATGTCTGTCAAGGAAATCGAAGCCATGACGGTCGGTTTTGACGAAACCATGGATATGGATGTCATCTCCCAGGGACCGCAGTTTATCAAATATGTTGTCGATGAACTGCACGAATATGGTATCCCTGTGATCACACCGGGCGGTGGCCTTGGTGCTCACATCGACGCCAGACAGATGCTTCCGCATGTCCCTCAGGAAGAATATCCTGCCGGCGCGCTGACCTGCGCGATGTACCTCTGCGGCGGGATCCGTCCGATGGAACGCGGTACGCTTTCCGAAGAACGTAACCCGGACGGCAGCGAAAGAATCGCTTCCATGGAACTGATCCGTCTCGCCCTGCCACGCCGTGTATTTACACTCTCCCAGTGCGAATATGTCATCGACCGTGTGAAGTGGGTATGGGATCACCGCGACCTGATCGGCGGCCTGCGCTTCGTCCACGAACCGAAGACCCTGCGTTTCTTCACCGGCCGCCTGGAGCCGACTTCCGACTGGCCGAGAAAACTGGTTGACGCGTTTAAAGCGGATTTCGGCGAAGATCAGTAAACTTCTGTGGTTTCAAAACTGTCCGAATCACATTAAAATGATAACTGAAAAGGGACTGACAGCATCGGTTTTCCGGATGCTGTCAGTCCCCTTTTTCTTAATGGAAACGCTGATTTTATCAAAAGATTCACTTTTTCAGAGAATGACCATAAACAGTGGAATCGATCCGCGCTTCCTTTCTCCCTCTTTTTTCCGGACGAGTGGATGCCGGGAATCCCGCCGCGTATCAGAGCAGGTTTTCGCCCTCTCCCATCATCGGGATATCCACCGCTGTCGCGTCTTCCAGATGGAACATCATCAGTTTATTGCCGGTCTCTTCATTGTAGATGTTTCTCAGATGAGGCATCGCTTCCAGATTGGCTTCCGCGTATTTCGGGTCTGTCTCAAATACGACGGTGCCGGTATAGCGGAGCCAGTGGCCGTCCGGTTTGCAGGCGACAATCTCTGTCTTCGGATTGGCCTGCAGCTGCCGGTAGACTTCTTTAAAATCGCCGACCCCGAAAAGAATCTTTCCGTCCATCTCCAGGTGCGCCCCCAGAGGACGGATCTTTGGCTGATCGCCGTCAACAGTCGCCAGGAAAAAAATACCGGCTTCGGTCAGAAAATCATTCACTTTACTCATGTACATACCTCCATTGTTCAATTCGGATCTTTCCAGCTCCGCTGTGTGGCATGATCATAATCGGAACTCATGAAAAACCCGACTATGATTAATGCCTGGAATGATGCTTTTACGATATCTGGTTCTGATTCTGATTGCGGTACAGAAGCGTGACAATCTGCGCGCGGGTACAGTGTTCCTCAGGAGAGAACGTATCCTCCGAGGTCCCGTTTGTAATGTCCGCCTGCACTGCCCACTGGACAGCGTTATAGTAGTACGCGTCCTCCGCGACATCCCTGAACGGATTTGGAAGTGCCTCCGGAACCGGCATCTGTCCGAAACGGTGCAGGAAGGTGACAGACTGCCCTCTTGTACAGAAATCCTCCGGGCTGAAGGTTGTTTCCGAGGTGCCGCTGGTGATCTGCTTTTCCACGGCCCACTGAACCGCTTTATAACAGTAATCCTTTTCCGTTACATCCGTAAACGGATTCTCTGCTGCAGACGGTTCCGGCATCCCACTGGCTCTCCAGAGGAAGGTCACCATCTGCGCGCGGGTACAGTTCTGGTCAGGAGAGAACGTATCCTCGGCGGTACCGCCGGTCACATCGTTCAGTAAAGCCCACTGCACCGCGTCATAATACCACGAATCCGCGGAGACATCCTGCATTTCCGGCAGCTTTACCGGCTGTCCGTCCGCAGGGCAGTACGGAACATTCGCGCCTGTCAGATCCGCCAGCCAGGTATTGCCATTGGTCCGTTTGACATCCAGCGTGTTGATCATGACCGTCCGGCTGCGCTGACGTTTCCCGTCCACATCCGGATTCATAATGCTGCTGGAAGAATTGACGACATACAGTTTGTCGTCCACACAGCCCAGATACATCATCTCATGGCCTTTCATAAACAGGGTGGCGCCCAGAGGAAGTTTCCGGATCACCGCTGTCTTTTTCTCTACGGACATCCCTGTCAGATCCTGATAATATACTGGCATAGCCGCCTGCCAGCCGGTGTTCCGCGCCAGTTCCAGGCCAAAGCATTTGTAAACATTGCGGATATATCCGGAGCAGTCATCCGCCATCAGCATCCCGCCCCAGCCGTACATATCGCCAAGCAGTGAGAACGCGACACGGGCGAGACTGGTTTTCGTCAGGGGCAGATATCCTCTGGAAACCTGCGCGCTCTCGGCAATCAGGCACAGACTCCTGGCGTAACTGCCATCTTCATTTCTTACCGGCATCCAGACTACATAACTGTTATACGCGGCACGGTTATTGACCAGCTCGTTGCGGTCCTCCAGTTCCACACACTCCAGCACAGTCCCCTGTGTCAGCAGGCGACGGGAGATCTGAGGAGCGAAATTGGACGAGGCTGTCGTATACGCGCCCCAGACGACCAGTGTATTTTCCGGAGCGAAATCCCATGCCTGCAACCATTCTTCCTTATCTTTACAGATCGCGATATCCTCCGCCGGTACCCATCCCGGGCAGCAGACGGAACGTACCAGATAAAACGCGCCATCCGCGCTCCGTCCAAAGATCACCAGTGGTTCATTGACACGGACGCCGGTCTGATGCTGGTAGTCAAAATCCGGATCCGCCGGATCATCCAGGATCGGCTCATTGGACGGGAAGCTATGGAGCGTGGTACGATTCACCGCGACCGCGTACTTTACGGGCTGCTCCTCTGAAGCATCCGGATCCTGCATGTTCTGGATCATTTTTTCATAGAACGATTCGTCCACTTTGTTTCCCTGACGGTCATAGGTCCAGCCAAGATAATACTCCGCGTCACTCTGGCCGCTCCGGGCCAGGTTCTCCCGCTGGGCGATCCCGTCAAACGTCTCCGGCTGGTTTTTCAGGTCATGCATCTCTGTCCCGGAAGCCGCGATGTTGCGCGCGTTCTGGGCCGCGATTTCATCCATGCTCATCAGGACTTCATCGGCTCCATCCTGTTTTTCCGACCAGTAAGCCGGACTGGACATCTCTGCCGTCACTCCCGGCAAATACGTACCGTACGCTGTCGCGCCCAGTGCCATCATCAGAGACAGACAGAGCAGCAGGGTACAGCATTTTCGTATTGTGGTCTTCATAAACTTTTTCCTTCCTTAATCTCAATCTGACAGGAACGCATGGTTTCCAGGGCTGCCCGGTGGGATTCCGGTGTCACGCCTGCGCAGCAGGAGGCATCCAGGGAAATTTTCACTTCCGGCATCGCCGCCTTCAGCAGCAGGGCATTGGAAACCACACAGATATCTGTACAGAGGCCGGCCAGTTCCAGTTCGATCTCCTCCCGCTCCGACAGGGCTTTCAGATCGCCGGCCAGTTCCATGCTGCCGAAAGTCGGCTTCTCATAGATTCTGGCACCCTTCAGAAGCTCCGCGATCTCCGGACGCAGCTGCCAGCCATCTGTCCCGCGGATACAGTGCGGCACCGGAAGATTGCGGCCTTCCTGGGTCTCCATATAATTTTCTTCATGGGTATCCATGGTGGCGATCCGGTTTTCCTCCGGATAGGTCAGGATTTTTTCCCTGACCGCGCCCACAATGGAGACGGCTTCCGCGGAACCCAGTGCCCCGTCGATAAAGTCATTCTGCATATCGATGACAATCAGTAGTTTTCTCATAGGCTTTCCTCCGTTTTCGAATTATTTTACCGGAATCCCCTGTTGTCGTAAAGATCATTCTGGTTTCTTTTCCGTATCCGGGATGAAACCGGGGAACTGATACTTGATTGATGGCGGGGACGATTGTATGATGTTCTTATCTGACGACGGCGGACTGCCGGAACCGATCATTATAAAAAAAGGAGAAAGCCATGAAAGTGAACAAACTGCAGATCGAAAAAGTCGCGTCCCTGACAACAGACTGGCCGGAAGGTACGGGATCGACGCAGATCTGGTGCGATAAGACTACCGGCCATATGTGGACCAAAGATATTCCGGATATGAAAAGCTGGACGAAATACAGCAACACGAATCTGATCCTGGTCTGCCATACGTCGCAGCGGATGACGCCGGAAGCGGTACTCACGGAATTGAAACATTCTTTTAGTTCCAAAGGGATCCCGGTTGAGGAATAAACTCCGTGTTCCTGTTTCGTGAAAAGTTTCCTGGCACAGTGTCACAGTTCTGGGAACAGCTTTTCTAAAACACACAACGTTTTTGAAAAAATTCCTCGTAACATCATGCCAGATACAAAATTTCTCACTGAATTGATAAACGAAATACATGCGAAAACATAGAAGATCCTACGCAGCTGCATCCTCCACTGAGGCGTCGTTTCCATAGGTCTCCACCATCCGGTCATACTCTTCAATCGCCTGCTGCAGACGGTTCAGTACATCCTGGGCTGCGTACAGCCCGTCTCCGTTTTTCTCCAGGCCGGAGAAAGAGAGCGGATATACCGCAGGTGGATGTTCCATATCCAGCAGTGTAAGATTACGGAGCTGGTCGGTCGTCTGATAAATCAGATCCACGGAAAAGAACGACTGTCCCTGCCCGTCATGCCACCGGCTGAAAACCAGTTTACAGCCGATCGGCGTCTTTTTCTCAATGGTATCCGGCAACTGATATTCCTCCACGCCCAGGGAAGCCAGGACACTCCCGATATTGGAATCGTGACCGCAAAGGAATGTAAAACGACGCCCGTCTGTGGTCAGCTCACTCTGTATCTCCTGAAGCAGCGGATGCGCGGCATTGGCAGCCACCAGAGGCGCTGTAAAAAGAACGTCTCCGTACACATCTTTGATCTCGCTGATGGCGTCCCATTCTTCCCCGCTCAGCTTATGGCCGAATGCTGCTTTTCCCGGATCCGGTTCCTCATAGTACTGCAGAACCAGAGCATCACTGACAGAACAGGCCGTTTTCAGCGAACCGCTCATGCCCGGCTCCGCGTTATTTTCCAGAATGATTTCGGTATCCTCTGTATTCAGTTCTGAGACACTCCCGTCTTTCCATGCCGGAGAATCCTTCATATCCGTTACTTCCATGAGGAGTTTGTAATTATCTGCCAGGTCATGGATCTTTCCGGAAAACTGTTCCATGATCTGCGCTTTCGCGTCAGTAACATAAGCATCAGAGCAAAACGTCAGCTGTGGTGTAAATACCGGATCCATCTGGTCAAAGTCCATATGGGATTCGATATCCATGTCTGCTACCGGAAGCAGCCCGGCGGAGAAAAATTCCGCTGTCGCCAGAGTCCGCTGCTTGGAATTGGCATAGACGCGCACAGCCCCTTCCTCCGGGATATAGTTTGAAGGGAACAGGCCTTCTGTTTCCATCCATTTCCGGAAATACTGGCCGATCATGGTCTCCAGGGTTCCACCCCTGACCGACAGCTGGCTGGCTTCCGATGACCAGTGGAACCATTCGTGGGGCGTCAGGGAATCCAGCTGGGATCCACTGCCGCTCAGCGGCGAACGGATATTATGACGGCTCAGCACGGTAACCTGGTCCAGCGTATAGCCCTCAAAGGAAAGAGGACACGAAGCAGCCTGCGCTGCCGGTTCTGCTGCGGAACTCTCCCCTGCTGATCCGGGATTTGCATGATTGCCGCATCCGGTCATCACAAATGTCAGCGTGACCAGAGCCAGTATCATCGTCAGTATGCTTTTCTTCATTCTTCTCATCTCCTTAATCACTCCTTTTACCGGTGTGTTTCAAAATCAGTCAATCTTTCTGGATTCACTGCCGCTCCCGGCCCTCTATGAAGCATTGTCAGAAGTATACCCCAAAAACGCCTGATTTTCAATATCTGCAGGCTGTGATCCGTAAGAGGAAGATTCCCGCTGCATGGGTCGCGTAGTCAGGAAGCTGTCGAAATTTGCAAAACTGCAAAATAATATAGTAGAATATTATCCACCTGCAGGATGAAATGGGATTCTGATAAAGTTTGAGAGAAAAAGAAAAAACCGCTGAAACCCTGTGATTTCAACGGTTTAAAAGTGGTTGCGGAGAGAGGATTTGAACCTCTGACCTTCGGGTTATGAGCCCGACGAGCTACCAACTGCTCCACTCCGCGACGTCTGTGAAATTGTGACCAATACTGGTGCCGGGAACCGGGGTCGAACCGGTACGGGTATTACTACCCACGGGATTTTAAGTCCCGGGCGTCTGCCAATTCCGCCATCCCGGCGAAATCGAAAAAATGGCTCCAAGGGTGGGACTCGAACCCACAGCCTATCGGTTAACAGCCGAGTGCTCCACCATTGAGCTACCTTGGAACGCCTTTCTACAGATCATCAACCGGTTTGTTTAACTGGCTGACAACAATTGTTATTATAGAGAC
>CAMNJG010000066.1 GCA_946541285.1 uncultured Clostridia bacterium | reverse complement strand
TCTGTTATTTTGGATAGAGTTAAAACTGGTTTAGATGATTTAAATAATTCTGAAATTTTAAATAATTATAAAAATAAAGATGAAGCGAAATATGGAATTGTGCCTAGTAATTTGAGTCTGATATATAATAACGAGTATTGTAGTGAAGAAAGGGAAGGAGAATGATACTGCAGGAGTGAACCATGTACAATTTCGAATGTTTTAAAACAGAACCCCGGTTTTCGTCCTTCACAGATGTGGCCGTTTCCGCGGAAAAGATCATCCTGCTGGATCCGGAAGCCTGCATCATGAACTGCCGGCGGGCGATGGAATTCGCGGTGAAATGGATGTATTCCGTGGATATGGAACTGGAGAAGCCCTGGCAGGATAATCTGCAGAGCCTTATGAGCGCGGAGGATTTCCGCCAGATCGTCGGCAGCGATATCTGGAAACGGATGGATTACATCCGCCGTTTCGGAAACCGTACCGCCCACAGCAGTGGAAAAACAGGATTCGACGAAGCGCTGCTCTGTCTGGAAAACCTTTTCATTTTTCTGGATTTTATCGCCTGCTGCTATGCGGATCATTATGAAGAACAGAACTTCGACAGGAACCGAATCCTGGAACGAAAGCAGAAAATCCGCCAGACCAGGACCGCAGCCAGGAAAACAAAGGAGCAGCTGACTCAGCAGCAGGAAGCGCTGGAAAAGAAAGAACTGGATCTGAAGGCGCTGATGGAAGAGAACGAGGCGCTGAGGAAGGAACTGTCCGCCAGACGGCAGGAACAGCAGGCGGCCTATGTTCCGAAACCACTGGAACTGACGGAATACCAGACCCGCAAACTGTATATTGATGCCATGCTGGAGGATGCCGGATGGACCGAAGGGGAAAACTGGATCAATGAATACGAGATCCCGGGGATGCCGAACCGGGCAGAGGTGGGCTTTGCGGATTACGCCCTGCTGGGCCGTGACGGACGGGTGCTGGCAGTCGTGGAAGCCAAGCGCACCTGTGTGGATGTCTCCAGAGGGAGGCAGCAGGCGTCGCTGTACGCGGATCTCATCGCGGAAAAACAGGGACGGCGTCCGGTCATTTTCCTGACCAACGGATTTGAGACCCGGATCCTGGACCATCAGTATCCGGAACGGAGGGTCTCCGGGATCTATTCCCGGCGTGACCTGGAAAAGCTGTTCAACCTGCAGAGTATGCGAAGCAGTTTGAAATATATAACTGTCGATAAGGCCATCGCCGGGCGGTACTATCAGGAAGCGGCCGTCAAAGCCGTGTGTGACAGCTTCGGAGAAAAGAACCGGCGGAAAGCGCTGCTGGTCATGGCGACGGGCAGCGGGAAAACGAGGACGGTCATCGCGCTGTGCAAGATCCTGCTGGAACAGGGCTGGATCCGGAATCTCCTTTTCCTGGCGGACCGGAATTCCCTGGTGATCCAGGCAAAGCGCAGTTTTTCCGCTCTGCTGCCGGATCTGTCGGTCACGAATCTCTGTGAGGAAAAGGACAATTATCAGGCTCACGGCGTCTTTTCCACCTATCAGACGATGATGAACTGCATCGATACGGTGGAGGATGAAGAAGGCAGGCTGTTTTCCTGCGGCCATTTCGATCTGGTGATCTGCGACGAGGCCCACCGGTCCATTTACAATAAATACCGGGATATTTTCAATTATTTCGATGCGCCTCTGGTCGGCCTGACGGCGACGCCAAAGGATGAGATTGATAAAAACACCTATGAGGTCTTTGAACTGGAAAACGGTGTGCCGACTTATGGTTACGATCTGGCCCAGGCGGTGCGGGATGGGTATCTGGTGGATTATCTGTCTGTGGAGACGCAGCTGAAATTCATCGAAGAGGGGATCGTCTATGAGGATCTGTCCGAGGAAGACCGGCAGGCATATGAGGAGACTTTCGCGGACGAAAATGGGAAAATCCCGGAAAGTATTGCTTCTTCGGCGCTGAATGAATGGATCTTCAACGAGGATACGATCCGGAAAGTGCTGCACACACTGATGACCAGCGGACTGAAAATTGACTACGGCAATAAAATCGGGAAGACAATCATCTTCGCGAAGAATCACCGTCACGCGGAAAAGATTCTGGAGGTATTCGGAAAGGAATACCCGCATCTGGAAGGGTACGCGAAGGTCATTGACAATTACATCAATTACGCCCAGAGCGCGATTGATCAGTTTTCCGATCCTCAGAAGCTGCCGCAGATCGCGATTTCCGTCGATATGCTGGATACCGGCATCGATGTTCCGGAAATCCTGAACCTGGTGTTTTTCAAAAAAGTCATGAGTAAAGCGAAGTTCTGGCAGATGATCGGCCGTGGCACCAGACTCTGCCCGGGCCTGATCGACGGGCAGGACAAGCAGAAATTCTATATTTTCGATTTCTGTGGAAATTTTGAGTTTTTCCGTATGAATGCCGGGCATGCCACAGCGAATGTGATGGCCCTGCAGGGAGCGCTTTTCGGACTCCAGTTTGAGCTGGCGTATAAACTGCAGGATCTGAAATACCAGACAGAACGCCTGACGGCTTACCGCGAAGCGCTGGTCCGTCATATGGCCGGAAAGGTGCGGGAACTGAACCGGGAAAACTTCGCGGTACGCCAGCATCTGCGCTATGTGGATCTGTATGCGGACACGGAGAATTATCAGGCGCTGACCTTTGAAGATACCCTGAAGGTGCGGGAGGAGGTGGCGCCGCTGATCGAACCGGAGCGTGAGGATGCTTCGGCGCTCCGTTTTGACGCGCTGCTGTATGGGATCGAGCTGGCTTATCTGGCGGGAGAACAGTATACCCGGGCCAGAAAGGATCTTCTGAAAAAAGTTACTGCCGTAGCCGGAGTAGCGAATATCCCTGAAATCATGGCGCAGTCGGAACTGATTGAAAAGATCCTGCATACGGAGTATCTGGAACATGCGGGAATCGAGGAACTGGAACATATCCGCGAAAACCTGCGGGGACTGATGAAGTACATCCCGAAAACTGAACGGAACATCTATGAAACGAATTTCGATGAGGAAATCCTGTCGGTGGAATGGAAAGAAGCCGAACTGGAAAATGACGACCTGAAGAATTACAGGGCGAAGGCGGAATTCTATGTCCGCCAGCACCCGGATCAGGCCGTGATCTCGAAGCTCAGGAGCAATGTACCGCTGACGGAAGCGGATGTGAAGGAACTGGAGGGAATCCTCTGGAGTGAGATCGGTACAAAGCAGGAATATGAAGCGGAATACGGGGAAAAACCGCTCGGGGAGTTCGTGAGGGAGATCGTCGGAATGGACATGAACGCGGCAAAAGAAGCGTTCGCGGAGTACCTGGACGAAGCCCGGCTGGACAGCCGGCAGATCTATTTCGTGAACCAGATCGTGGAGTATATCGTGCGTAACGGGATGATGAAGGACCTGTCCGTCCTGCAGGAGGCGCCGTTTACAGATCAGGGCAGCGTTGTCGAAGTCTTCTCAGACCTGACTGTCTGGCAGGGCATCCACCGGGTCATCAGCCAGATCAACGCCAACGCCCTGGCAGCGTAGCAAACGATGGAGCTGCCCGGGTGGCAGGACGGGTCTGGTCTGGCTGAACAGTGGAATGAGCAGGACTCTGGCGGTGATAACGGTGATTTGACGGAAAACCCTGGCCCGCTCCGGGTGGCAGACAGTATGCCGGTGGAGACAGGCCAGGGTTTTTTCGGCTATTCGATCCCCGGGATAATCAGGCCGGTGCGGACTGCCTGGACGGCCAGTTCTGTCCGGGAGGAGAATCCTGTTTTGCTGGTCAGATTGCTGACATGGTATCGCACTGTCGTGACACTCAGGAACAGACGCTGGGCAATTTCCCTGTCCGTCAGTCCTTCGGCCAGCAGCCGCAGGACATCCAGCTCCCGCGGAGTCAGTTCGGTGTTCTGTGTCATCCCCAGACTGACGACCGGCGGCTGGTCCGGCCAGATCTGTTCACCGGCCATCGTCCGGTCCATGATCTCCAGGATCGGTTCTTCCTGGACTTCTTTGTACCAGAAAGAATCCACGCCGATCTCCCTGGCTCGCGTGAGGAAAAGGGCATCGGGCATGGACGTGACGATGATGATTTTAATGTGGGGAAACGATTTCTTGATGCGTTCCGCTGCTTCCAGACCGTTGAATCCATCGTTCATGACGATATCCATGAGGATCAGGTCGACAGGTTCCTTCGCGCACCAGGCATAGGCGATTTTGGCGGTATCCAGGGACGCCGTGAGCTGGTACCGTCCGCCGGAAGCGGAGATGAAACTTTCAAAAAGCTGGCGGGGGACGATCTGGTCGTCCACAACTAATACATTATATGGCATGGTTTGACTCCTTCGGTACCTCCAGGGTGATGGAAAAGACGGGATGTGAACGGATCGTCATGCGTCCGCCGCACTGGTCGGTCAGGAGCCGCAGAGACTGCAGTCCTCCTTTTTCCTGGATTTCCCCGTCCGGCTGGATGCCGTTGTTGGTAAATACCGCCCGGATCAGGCCGTTTTCTTCTGAGATCGTCAGATCCAGAGTATCTCCATGGGCATGACGGAGGGTGTTGGTGAAGCATTCATGGATGGCGATGGCAAGCAGGTGCTTCTGTGGTTCCGTCTGAGGAAGCGTTCCGGAAATCTGTACATGGACCCCCAGTTTTTCCGCTGTATTCAGCATGAGGTCATACTCATCGTCGGCAGAAGGCGCCTCATCATTTCTCAGGAAGGACATGTCCAGGTGCAGTTTTCCGAGAAGTTCTCTTTTTTCGTCTTCGGTTCCTCCGTTCAGGAGATACCGTTTCATGGACAGCAGATTCGCGCCCAGCGTATCATGAATCATGATTTTCGCGTGGAGACGTTCTTTTTTCGCGGTCAGTTCCACAAGATCCTGATTGTAGCGGGTGAGACGGGCATTCAGCTCTTCCAGTTTTTTCTGCTGTTCCCTGAGTTCCAGGGTCCGGTGGTACAGTTCTGTGGTATTGGAAATCATCAGCATACGGGCTGTCCCCTGGTGATAGGGGATGTCGCGGACGGAAACGGACCAGACGGTATCATCCGGCAGGAGGATGACCGGATTCTCTCCTGACACCAGTCTGTGGCTGTCCGGAAGAAGCCGCCCGGAGAACAGTCTCTGACAGAATTCTTCTCCATTCAGGAGAAACTGCCCGGTTGTTTTATAACAGAAATCTTCCATGGCCCGGTTCTGCATGATGACCCTTCCGTCATGCAGGTAAAAACAGAGTCCGGAGGGCAGGTCGTCGGTCGCTTCTTTGATGGACATGGAGGTAATCTGTCTTTTTTCATAATCCCGCGCCAGCCGGAGCAGAAAAAATTCCGCTGTTCCGGATCCGACACAGAGAAGCAGAAAAACCGGCCGGGGCAGGGCGAGAAACCATAACGCGGCTTTGCCGGCAGCGGAAGGCCAGACTTCCTGATACAGTTTCATCCCGACGCATTGCAGGGACAGGTAATCCAGGATCAGAACCGGAAGGATTGCCAGAAACAGCCGGCGGCGCTGCCGGACCAGTACGGCTGTGAGATAAACGGCTGTAAAGAAACAGAGAAGGAAAGCCAGTTCTGTTCCCAGCCAGAACAGGAGTTCCAGTGTCTGCATTACGCTTCACCTTCTTCCGTAAATGTCAGGCGCAGGATCAGATCCGGGTCGTCCCTGACGAAAGAAAACTGACGGGAAAAGCTTCCTGTTTCCGGAGCGGAGTCATCGATGGCAAAGGAAAACGAGGATGCCCGGATCATCATGCGGATTCCGAGCTGCCCTGGTCCCGCCCGCAGGATGATCATCAGGTCGGTCAGGGTATCGAAGCAGTCCTCCAGGACAGACTGGATCTGTTCATAGGCCATGGTGATCAGGGAACCGGAATAGAGGTGGTCCCCGGTTATGGTCACAGCGGTGTTAACACCGTTCAGCTTCAGGTTTTCCAGGGATTCCCTGACAGACAGCTCCAGCTCTGTGGAAGGGAGTTTTCCTTCCGCGGACAGCAGCTCCAGGTTGATCCGCCGTTTGATATAGGCGGTGAGGAAAGCGATCTTCGGGAGATGGACTTCAAAAGACGGATTTTTCGTTTCGTCCGCAGCCGGATCGTCTGCGCGGCCGGTTTCGATCTCACGGAGAATCTGCCCGATCTGTTCTGCCTGAGGAGTAATGATTTCTGAAATTCTGCTGTACAACTGGTCCTGCGTCTCCAGTTTTGCCTTTTCTTCACGGAGCGTGTTTTCGTTTTCCAGGTAAGCGTTTCGCGCCGCGATCTGCTGGATGGTTCCCTGAATCTCCCTGTTCAGAAGGTTCAGGGAATGGATGTCGATACTCCACTGGATACTGCCGCCGGAAATCGGATGACTGACAATCTGAATGTTTTCATGATCCCTGAAGGGATATTCTGTCATTCTGGTCTGATAGACCGGCTGCCCGTCCATATCCAGGATGACAGCGGAGAGCTCTGCCAGGGAAAACAGCTCTTCATAATCCTGGTTGCAGGGAATGAGCCCGATCTGAATACAGAGTTCCAGGAATGTGATCGTACAGAATCCAAAGACTTCCACGAAATTCCACATAACAATTCCGTGGATTTTCGGTTTCAGGCCATAATAACCGGCCAGCAGGTAAAGTCCTTCGAATGACAGCAGGAAGAATGGAAGCCAGCGCAGGCCGATTGATGTGGAACGATGACTTTTTTTCAGGACAGTAAAGCAAAAACCCAGCAGCGACAGCACAAAGAAAATCAGGAACAGGTAATACAGGATTTCCGGCCGTTCGTCTCCATTGCCGGTCAGGGTGCCGTCAGAAGGAGAAAAGGCCAGAAAATGCAGGTCGTTGGTCAGGATACCGGCAGTGAGCAGGATGCCTGTTACTCCAGGCAGGATCCAGTATTTTTTCAGAGGTTCTTCTGGCGGACGGTAGATGTACAGGGACAGATAAAGGCACAGCAGCGGGACAGCCATCATGGGGATATAGTAGGCATACCAGATCCAGCGGCGGATGGCGCAGTCCACAAGCTGGTACCGCAGCAATTGCAGAGTATAGTTTGCTGCCAGAGAAAACGTGATCCAGAGAAGCAGACGGCAGAGCCGGGGATCGGTGACTCTTCTTCGGACGGTCAGCCCCCACAGCAGGCACAGTGAGCCGCAGTACAGCTGGGAAAAGCAACTGGTAAAAGGCACAGACCACAGCAGGACATGCAAAAGGCCGCACAGAAGAAAGAGTGCTGTAAATCCGGTAATGGTCAGGATGGTTTTTCTGTGGGATGTCATGGGGGACCCCTCCTCCCGGCATATCATTTTCGGACAGGGACTGCGGATCTGTTTTTATGATTTTATTATATCTCAGGAAGCGCTGTCCGTCCCCCTCAAAAGCGACAGGAAGTGTGGGGTGTAAGGAAGGATCTTTCCAACTTCGCTCCTCAGAATGACAGAATGTACTAATGGTTGAGGAAGAACCATGAGTAATTGTATAGTTACTGTTTAGCGTTCGGCCACTGAAACAAAAATACTGGCCAGAATGGAGTCCTGCGTTGCTCCGCTCACCATTTTGAAAGGTCATCAGACCACGTC
>CAMNJG010000065.1 GCA_946541285.1 uncultured Clostridia bacterium | reverse complement strand
CTTTGCTCTGTTTCCCACTGTCTATTGTATTTTTCAACAGTTAGTATTAAAATAATTAGATTATATAAAGGAAATAATCTGACAGTCAGCGGGCCGGAAACGGGCCCGCCGCAGATGAAAAATGAGGAGATCAGTATGAAAATACTAGCGACCGGAGGTGCCGGCTATATCGGGAGCCATACCTGCGCAGCGCTGCTGGAGAAGGACTATGACGTTGTGGCTGTGGATAATCTGTACAATTCCAGTGAGGAAGCCATCCGCCGTGTCCGTCAGATCACCGGGAAGGAGCTGCGGTTTTATAACGCCGATGTCTGCGACGCGAAGCAGCTGGACGATGTTTTTGAAGCGGAACCGGGGATCGACGCGGTGATGCATTTCGCGGGATACAAAGCGGTAGGAGAGTCTGTTGCAAAGCCGCTGGAATATTACAGCAACAATCTCAACAGTACCATGATCCTGGCGGATGTGATGAGAAAGCATGGCTGTAAAAATATCATTTTCAGCTCTTCGGCCACGGTCTATGGAGAAAATGTGGTCAATCCGCTGACCGAGGAGATGCCGAAAGGGCGCTGTTCCAATCCGTATGGATGGACCAAATGGATGATCGAACAGATCCTGACCGATCTGCATACGAGTGATCCTGAGTGGAATGTGGTCCTGCTCCGGTATTTCAATCCGATCGGGGCGCATCCGAGCGGGCTGATCGGAGAGGACCCGAAAGGGATTCCGAACAATCTTCTTCCGTATGTGGCACAGGTGGCAGTGGGCAAACTGCAGGAGCTGGGCGTATTTGGGGATGATTACGATACTCCGGACGGTACGGGTGTGCGAGACTATGTCCACGTCATGGATCTGGCTTACGGACATGTGGCAGCCCTGAAACGAATCCGGGAAAACTGCGGTGTGGATATCTATAATCTGGGAACCGGCCGGGGCTCCAGTGTCCTGGAAGTGGTACGTTCCTTTGAGAAAGCGTGCGGAAAATCCATTCCGTACTCCATCAGACCGAGAAGACCGGGCGATATCGACGCGAACTGGTGCGATCCTTCCAAAGCGGAGAGGGAACTCGGATGGAAAGCAGAATATAATCTGGACGATATGTGCAGGGATGCCTGGAACTGGCAGAGCAGGAATCCGGACGGGTATGGAAAATGATCAGAGAAGAAATCAGAGAAAAATATGAACGCTGGTGTCACAGAGTCTTTGACAGTGAGGTATCTGCTGACCTCAGTACGATGAGTGAAGAACAGATCGAAGAAGCGTTTTCGTCAGATCTGACGTTTGGAACAGCAGGCCTCCGGGGGATCATGGAAGCCGGCACCAACCGTATGAATGTATATACAGTCGCGCGGGCGTCCCAGGGACTCGCGGATTATCTCAACCGCTCAGTGGAGCCGGAAAAGCGGAAGATCGCCGTAAGCCGTGACTCCCGCAACCGGTCGGAACTTTTCAGCAGGACTGCCGCGGAAGTTTTCGCGGCCAATGGGATTCAGGTGCTGATCTACAGGGAAATCATGCCGGTGCCATTGCTCTCTTACGCAGTCAGACAACTGGACTGCGCGGCAGGTGTAATGATTACGGCCAGCCACAATCCGCCGGAATACAATGGCTATAAGGTCTATGGAGCGGATGGCTGTCAGATTACCAGCGAAGCGGCAGAGGCCATTCAGCAGGCGATCAGCGAAACGGATCTGTTTGAAGATGTCCGGAAGCTGCCGTTTGAAAAAGCCCTGGAGCAGGGAATGATTCAGTGGATTCCGGAGGAAATCTATGATTCCTTTACAGACACGGTGAAAAACCAGAGCCTGATCGGAGAAGAGGTTCCACGGGACTGCGCGATTGTGTATTCTCCGCTGAACGGGACCGGACTGCGACCGGTACTGCGGGCGCTGAAAGAATCCGGTTATACACAGGTTACGGTGGTTCCGGAGCAGGAACAGCCGGACGGGAATTTCCCGACATGCCGCAAGCCGAATCCGGAAGAACGGGAAGCCCTGCAGCTGGGTCTCGCCCTGGCAGACCGGAATGGAGCGGATCTGGTCATGGCGACGGACCCGGACTGTGACCGGATTGGAATCGCGGTGAGAGATGCACAGGGACAGTTTGTACTTCTCAGTGGGAATGAAACGGGCATGCTCCTGCTGGACTATATCTGCTCCAGGCGGACGGAGTGTGGAACCATGCCGCAGGATCCGGTCATGATCAAGACGATCGTTACGACAGATATCGCGGAGCGGATCGCGGAAAGCTACGGCGTCCACACACAGAATGTACTCACTGGCTTCAAATACATCGGAGAACAGATGACGGCCATGGAAAAGGCCGGACATCCGGAATCATATCTGCTCGGCTTTGAGGAAAGCTACGGTTACCTCACCGGGACCCATGTGAGGGATAAGGATGGCGTGGGAACCGCGCTGATGATCTGTGACATGTTCGCGTATCACAGATCGCGTGGAATCAGCCTGCTTCAGCGTCTGGAACAGATCTATGAGAAACACGGTTACTGTCTCAACAGCGTGTATTCCTACCAGTTTGAAGGCAGCAAAGGCAGCTTTACGATGGAAAGGATCATGAATGTGCTGCGTTCCGGCGTGCGGCGGATCGGCGGTTTCAACGTCGAAGAAGTAAAGGATTACCGTGAGGGGATTGATGGCCTGCCGAAATCCAATGTGCTGCGTTTCCGCCTGGCGTCAGAGATTATCCTGATCGCCCGTCCTTCCGGGACAGAACCGAAGCTGAAATTCTATCTTTCCATTTACGCGAAAAACCGTTCTCAGGCGAAACTGAAAGAAAAACAGGTGCTGACTGATATCGACGGACTGACAAAGATTTAAAGAAAGGATTGAATCAATATCATGAAAGGTATTATTCTGGCGGCAGGAAAAGGAACACGCCTTTATCCCGCCACAAAAGCGATTTCCAAACCCATGCTCCCGGTGTATGACCGTCCGATGGTGTACTATCCGATGGCTACCCTGATGAGCCTGGGGATCCGGGAAATCATGATCATTTCCTCCGCGGCGGATATCGGTGGCTATAACCGCCTGTTTGGTGACGGCAGCCATCTCGGACTGGAGATGAGCTACGCGGTCCAGAACCGTCTCAGGGGGATCGCGGACGCGTTTATTATCGCCCGGGGATTTATCGGGAATGATGATGTCTGCCTCGCGCTGGGGGATAATATTTTCCTGGGAAAAGATTTTTACAACATGCTGTCAGAATTCCAGATGCCGGAAGAAGGCGCGGTGGTATTCGGGTATCCGGTCGAAGATCCGCGGGCCTTTGGGGTCGTGGAGTTTGATGAGAATTTCAATGTTCTCTCTCTGGAAGAAAAGCCGGAACACCCGAAGTCGAATTATATCGTTCCGGGACTGTATTTTTATGACAATGCCGTTTCCGATATCGCCGCGAACCTGATTCCTTCCGCCAGAGGGGAACTGGAAATCACAGATGTCAATAAAGTATATCTGGAAAGGCAGCAGCTGAAAGTCAATCTGATCGATGATTCGATTGAGTGGTTTGACGCGGGTTCTGCGCAGGGCCTGCTGGTCGCGGCCAACGCGGCGGAGCGTTTTGAAAGAGAAAAAGGCGAGCTGAACTGTATCGAGGAAATCGCGTACCGAAAAGGTTTTGTGACAAAAGACCAGCTGGAAAAGCTGATGCAGCCACTGAAGAAAACCAAGTACGGCAAGCATCTCCAGGCGGTGCTGAACGGCGGCGTGCCGATGAAATAATTTAAACAATGAAATGAAAAAAGAGCAATTCCTGTTCGCTTCGTGACGGGATTGCTCTTTCTTTTTCACATTTTACAGCAGCAGGCTGCTGTTTTACCGTCTGCCTTTATGAACAGCCAGTGCTTTCTGGTAGACGTTTTCCACATTTTCCGCGTAAATCTTCGCGGTAAACTGTGTTTCATAGATCGACCGGGCCCGGGCTCCCAGCGTGGACAGGAATGACGGATCATCCATCAGTTTCCGGAGCGCCTCCGCGAGCGCGTGGACGTCACGGGTCGGGAAAATCAGGCCGTTGACACCGTCCTGGACAACGTAAGGATTGCCGCCGTAATCACTGGCGATGGCCGGAAGTCCCAGGGAGAATCCCTCCAGCAGTGACAGGCTGGTGGCTTCCGTACCGTAGGAAGCATTCAGCTGTACATCGAGAATACTCAGGATATCCGGGACATCCTTCCGGAATCCGGTCATCAGGATATTGTCGCTCAGCCCGAGAGCATCAATCTGTTTCTGCACGGTTTTCAGATAGCTGTTCTCACCGGTACCGGCAAACAGGATTTTGAAATCGTAGCCCTGTTTTTTCAGGAGATGCGCGGCATCGATGATATCCATATGGCCTTTGTAGCTGATCACACGGGCCAGGATGCCAGCGGTAAACTGACCGGGACGGATGCCGAATTCCCGGCGCAGTTTATCCCGGGTTTCCTCCGGAGGCGCGGTCAGTTTCTCAACACCGTTAAAGACCACATCGATTTTTGATGGTGAAATGCCGGCATCCGTCAGGTTGTCCGAGGCTGCCGGGCTCACGGAAATGATCCGGTCCGCGTAATGTTCGTTGATCAGTTTGTTCAGCAGTTTTCCGGGTCCCCGGCTGATCTTTTTCGGAACCGGGAAGACGGAATGCCGTGTATAGACAACCGCGCAGCCGCACCTCCTGGCAGCAATTCTACCGGAAAGAGAACCGTGTGTATGCACCAGATCCGGCTGATACTGCCGGATGACATTCTGAAGGAGACGGATGGCGGCCCGGTCGTAAGACTGGTCAGAGATTCCGTCGATTTCAAAAACCCTGATATCCAGGGCCTGGATCCGTTCTGTGAGCAGACTGCCGGCCGGTACGATGACAGCCGCTTCAAACTTGCTGCGGTCCATGTATTTCAGATAGGTAAGAAGCGCCCGGCCGGCTCCGCCGACATTGGTATCGCTGATAATATTGAGAACTTTTTTCATCGGTTATCTGTCCCTTCCGTAGAAAATGAGAACCCGGGAATCACGTGAAAATAACCTGCGCGGGAGGGCGCAGGTTATTCTGGACAATTTACCGGGATTTGCGCAAATGACCGGCAGGATGCTGCCGGATCAGTCGTAGCTGATCACGTCACAGGCTCCGCAGCGTACCGCGGAAAAACCGCCGCAGGTTTCACAGGACGCGAATTTTTCACAGCTGTTATTGCAGTTCGATCCGTCTTCAAACTCATCCCTGAACTTACACCAGGTGGTGAACGATTCCAGACGGCCGGTTTCCGGTGATGTGACAGGATGTCGTTTGTCAAAATATTCGCACAGCCAGTAGCAGATTCCGCCGTTCGGTCCCGTCAGACCTTCCATGTGGTTTCCGCCAAAGTACATATCGTAAGTCTGGGCGTATTGGGCCTGATCCTTAAATTTGTCCATGATAGCCTCCATTCACTGTAAGGAATTGTACCTTGATAACCTGCACCCGGAAAAATATCCATCGGAAATGGAACAGGTTGTCTGCGGACAGTTCCTGATCCTGTTTCAGATCCTTCAACCCGGCAGGGATGAAATGATCCGCTGTTGATATATTCTCTATTTTATACCATAAGACGGATTTATAAAAGAAAAAAGCACACAAATTATTTTTGGCACAAACATATTCTTTTGGCAGGAAATAATTGGCCCTCCGCCGGAACGGAGGGCATTTTATACAGATTTCCGTCCGGAAAACTGACGGCGGAGTGTAATTTTAAGCGGATCAGGGATTTCGTGTATCCGTTAAAAGCCTCAGTCCGTGCTGAGCACCGCACCGGTATTGGCAGAAGTGACCAGCTTCGCGTAACGGGAAAGATAGCCGGTTTTTTCCTTAGGTTCCGGCAGGACAAAGGTTTCCCGTCTCTTCGCGATCTCTTCTTCGGTCAGCTGGACTTCCAGGACACGGTTCGGGATGTCGATGTGGATCGTATCGCCGTCCTGCAGCAGACCGATCAGACCGCCGGCCATGGCTTCCGGAGAAACGTGGCCGATGGAAGCGCCCCTGGAAGCGCCGGAGAATCTGCCGTCTGTAATCAGCGCGACATCTTTGTCAAGCCCCATTCCGGCGATGGAGGAAGTCGGGGAGAGCATTTCCCTCATGCCCGGACCGCCTTTCGGACCTTCATAGCGGATGACAATGATATCTCCCTTTTTGATCTTTTTGCCCCAGATGGCCTCCACCGCCTCCTCTTCAGAGTTGAAGAGTACCGCCGGGCCTGTGTGCTCCAGCATTTCCGGAGCAACCGCGGATTCCTTAACAACCGCTCCGTCCGGCGCGAGATTGCCGCGCAGGATGGCCAGGCCGCCTCTGTTGCGGTATGGATTTTCAACAGGACGGATGATTTCATGGTCGAGAACCGGATGGTGGGCGATGTTTTCACCGATGGTTTTACCGGTCACGGTCATACAGTCTTTGTGGATCAGATCCAGCTTTGTGAGTTCGTTCATGAGCGCCGGGATGCCGCCCGCGGCACCGAGCTGGTCCATATGATGGTGTCCGCTCGGGCTCAGTTTGCAGAGATTCGGTGTATGCTCGCTGATGGCGTCGAACTTGTCGAGTTCCAGCTTCAGTCCTGCTTCGTGGGCGATGGCCGGGAGATGGAGTACGGTATTGGTGGAACCGGCCATGGCCATATCGACCGTAATCGCGTTTTCAAAAGCTTTTTCCGTCAGGATGTCCCGTGGACGGATATCGCGGCGGAGCATTTCCATGACCTGCATACCCGCCTGCTTGGCCAGACGGATCCGCTCACCACTGTCGGACAGCGCAGTACCATTGAAAGGAAGACCCATGCCGAGTACTTCCGTCAGGGAATTCATGCTGTTGGCCGTGAAGAGACCGCTGCAGGAACCGCATCCCGGACAGCAGTTCTGCGCGACCGCTTCCAGCTCGTCCGCGTCGATGTCTCCGTTCTGGAAGGAACCGACGCTTTCCATGACCGAATTGAAATCCAGAGTACGTCCGTTCAGGTGGCCCGGTCTCATCGGACCGCCGGAAACCACCACTGCCGGGATATTGAGCCTGGCCGCGGCCATGAGCATGCCCGGAACGATTTTGTCACAGTTCGGGATGAGTACAAGGCCGTCCAGCTGGTGCCCCCTGGCCATGGCTTCGATGGAATCGCAGATGAGCTCCCGGCTGGCAAGCGGGAATTTCATGCCGACATGTCCCATGGCAATCCCGTCACAGATCCCGATCGCCGGGAATTCCACCGGCGTGCCGCCGCCGATCAGAACACCGCGTTTCGCGGCTTCCGCCACCCGGTCCAGCATCATGTGTCCCGGGATCAGTTCATTCTTCGCGTTGACCACGCCGATGATCGGACGGTCGATTTCTTCTTTTGTATAACCCATTGCGTAAAAAAGAGAACGCACCGGCGCGCCCTTGGCACCGGTTTTGATCTTGTCACTGTTCATATTGTATCCTTTCTGATTACATTACCTGTTTTGTTACTATTCAGTAATCGGCCGGTTTCACTCCGAAAAACGCTGCGTCGGGTAAGGGACTGTGATACTTTTATACGTAGCGTTTTCTCACAGAAATCTGGCCGGACACAGAACGGCAACCCGTTCTGT
>CAMNJG010000064.1 GCA_946541285.1 uncultured Clostridia bacterium | reverse complement strand
ATCCGCCGGACGGGCGCTGTGCGATTTCCTGAAAATATTTATTTTATTTTGTTGACAGGACCGGATAATAGGGGTATATTAAATACAAGTTAGCACTCGGATTGCATGAGTGCTAACAAGACGGAAGGTGATCAACATGGATCTAACAGAAAGAAAACTGAAAATTCTGCAGGCCATCGTCAGTGATTTCATCCGTACCGCGGAACCGGTCGGTTCCCGTACCCTGTCAAAGAAGTATGACATCGGTGCCAGTGCAGCCACGATCCGGAATGAAATGGCAGATCTGGAGGAGATGGGGTATCTGACCCATCCACATACGTCCGCAGGACGGATGCCATCGGATAAAGCCTACAGATTGTATGTCAATTCCCTGATGGGAAAGTATGTCATCCCGGAAGAAGAAAAGAAAGCGATTTCCTCCCAGCTTGAATCGACGATTACAGAACTCGATAAAACGCTGAATCATGCTTCAGAGCTTCTTTCACAGCTGACAAAGCTCACATCCTTCGTGATGACCCCGAAAGAAGATGACAATACGCTCAAGTATGTCAATGTACTGCCTGTCGATGATAATACGGTCGTATTGATGATCGTGGCAAAGAACGGGAGAGTCGTCAATACGGCACTGAGGCTGAAAAACGGATACGACCCGGATTCCCTTGAACTGATGTCCAAAGTCCTGACCAGAAGTTATCGCGGCAGGTCGATGAGCAGCATGCTTACGGTTGATATCATCGAAGATATTAATCGTGAGGCAGGCAGACTCGGGAAGCTGGCAAAGGATCTGGCGCCTTCTTTCAGAGCGGTTCTGGAAGAAATGCTGGATGTGGATCTGTATATAAACGGACTGGAGCATATTTTCTCGATTCCGGAGTACGCGGATCTGGAGCGGGCACGGGATTTTATGGATATTGTCCGCCGTAAAAAAGAGATGACCCGCTATCTGCTGGACAGAGAGAGCGGAATGATCGTAACCATCGGTTCTGAGAATGACCTGGAGCCTCTGAAGGACTACAGCATTATTACTGCTACTTACAGCGTTAACGGCAGGCCCGTCGGAAAACTGGGCGTGGTCGGTCCGACGCGTATGAAATACAGTGAGATCACATCAGTAATCGAGTATCTCACACAGAATCTGGACAGAACATTCGGATTACCGGAAGGAGACGAAGATGACGAATGAAGAGAATAAGGAAATGAAGGACGTCCATGCTGCTGAGGCGGAGGCGGAAGTAAAAGACGAAACCTCTGCTGAAACGGATACGCCGGAGGATGCAGTGGAAACTCCTGAAGAGCCGTCCACGTCGGAGGAAAACACAGAGAGCGCTGAGGAATCCGGTGAAGAAGTGTCCGAAGAAGAAGCCGCGATGAATGAACTGAATAAAAAGTACATGCGTCTGGCGGCGGATTTTCAGAATTTCAAGCGTCGGACTGAAAAGGAAAAATCGGATATCTATCAGTATGCCAACGAAAAAATCGCGCTGGATATCATCGAAGTGATTGATAACTTTGAAAGAGCGCTGGCGCATATTGAAGAATACCAGGACAAACAGTTCGCCGAGGGTGTCGAAAAAATCTACAAGCAGCTGCAGGGAGTGCTGGAAAAGAACAGTATCGAAGAAATCAAAGCGGAAGGCGAAGTATTTGACCCGAATTTCCACAACGCGGTGATGACAAAGGAAGAACCGGGCGTAGAGAGTGGCGTGGTCCTCAGCGATATGCAGAAAGGCTATCTGCTGAACGGCAGGGTAATCCGTCCGTCCATGGTTGTGGTTTCACAGTAGCGGCTTTCAGGATTTGTCAGCAATATACGGAATCTTTCCTGATTCCGTGTTCATATATATCCTTTTATTGTATTGATGAAATTGGCCGGAAGGCCAGGAGGTAATAGAATGGGTAAAGTAATCGGAATTGACTTAGGAACAACCAATTCATGTGTATCAGTTCTGGAAGGCGGAGAGCCTACCGTTATCGCGAACGCGGAAGGTAACAGAACCACTCCTTCCGTAGTTGGTTTCGCGAAGAACGGAGAAAGACTCGTTGGTGAGACTGCGAAGCGTCAGGCTATCACCAACCCGGACAGAACGATTGCTTCAATCAAGAGATATATGGGAACCGACCACAAGGTGGAAATCGACGGTCAGACGTTTACACCGCAGGATATTTCCGCGATGATTCTGACAAAGCTGAAGAATGATGCGGAATCTTATCTTGGGGATAAGGTTACGGAAGTCGTCATCACGGTTCCTGCGTACTTCACAGACGCGCAGAAACAGGCAACCAAAGACGCGGGAAAAATCGCCGGCCTGGATGTAAAGAGAATCATTAACGAGCCGACAGCGGCAGCTCTGGCATATGGTCTTGATAAAGAAGACGGCGGCCAGCACAAGGTACTGGTATATGACCTGGGCGGCGGTACATTCGATGTATCCATCCTCGAACTGGGCGACGGCGTATTTGAAGTACTGGCGACCAATGGTGATACCCGTCTCGGCGGAGACGATTTCGATGAAGCGATCATGAACTTTATCGCGGACAGTTTCCAGAACGAGCATGGCATTGATCTCCGTAAGGACAATATGGCGCTCCAGAGACTGAAGGAAGCAGCGGAAAAAGCCAAGAAAGAACTTTCTTCCTCCCAGACTGCCAATATCAACCTGCCGTTTATCACTGTCAACGCGGATGGCCCGCTCCATCTGGATATGGATGTCACCAGAGCAAAATTTGATCAGCTGACAGCAGGTCTGGTACAGCGTACTATTGAGCCGATGAAGAAGGCGATGGCAGACGCTGGCGTGACGATGAATGACATCGAAAAAGTAATCCTCGTAGGTGGTTCCACCAGAATCCCGGCAGTACAGGCTGCGGTAAAAGAAGTGACCGGTAAGGATCCGTTCAAGGGAATCAATCCTGACGAATGTGTCGCCATCGGCGCGGCAATTCAGGCTGGTGTTCTGACTGGTGAAGTCAATGATGTCCTGCTTCTGGATGTTACTCCGCTGTCCCTGTCCATCGAGACCCTGGGTGGCGTCGCGACCAGACTGATCGAAAGAAATACGACTATTCCTACCAAGAAGAGCCAGATTTTCTCCACAGCGGCAGATAACCAGACCGCAGTTGACATTCACGTCATGCAGGGTGAAAGTGAAATGGCAGACAGAAACGTGACACTGGGAAGATTCCAGCTGTCCGGTATTCCTCCTGCAAGAAGAGGCGTTCCTCAGATCGAGGTTACCTTTGATATCGATGCCAATGGTATTGTCAATGTAAGCGCGAAGGATCTGGGCACCGGCAAGGAACAGAAGATCACCATCAGCTCCTCCAACAAGCTTTCTGAAGAAGAAATCAACCAGAAAGTAAAAGAGGCGGAAATGTACGCTGAAGAGGACAGAAAGAGAAAAGAAGGCGTCGAGATCAGAAATAACGCAGAAGCGCTGGTTTATCAGACAGATCAGACCCTGGAGGAAATCGGTGACAATGCAGATTCCGCAGCGCTCGCGAAGGTAAAGAATGCCAAGGAAGCTCTCGCGGAAGCACTGAAGGGTGATAACACAGAGGATATCAAGGCGAAGACTGATGCGCTCCAGAATGAATTCCAGCAGCTGTCACAGATTCTGTATCAGAACGCGCAGGCAGCAGGAGGCCCTCAGGGCGCGGCAGGCGGATTTGACCCGACCGGCGGCCAGGCAAACGCTGGCGCAGCAGGCGGCGCGCAGGCTTCAGATAACGGCGGCAGAGAGAACGTTGTTGACGCGGATTACGAAGTCGTTGACGACGATAAATAATACGCCTGAGGATAAAAGATTACGAATGACCAACAGCCGGAGACACTCCGTTTACGCGGAGTGTCTTGTTGGGTAAAGGAGTTGTCCGGAGGTGTAGGATGGCAGAAAAAAGGGATTATTATGAAGTGCTGGGACTTCAGAAAGGCGCTTCAGAATCAGAAATCAAGAGTGCTTTCAGAAAAAAAGCGATGAAGTACCATCCGGACAGAAATCCGGGTGATAAGGAAGCGGAAGAAAAATTCAAGGAAATCAACGAAGCGTACAGTATTTTATCCGATCCGGATAAAAAGGCCAAGTATGATCAGTTCGGATTCGCGGGAGTTGACCCGAACAGCGGATTTGGACAGGGCGGATTCAACGCGGGCAATTTCGAGGATATGTTTGGCGATATCTTCGGCAGTATGTTCGGCGGCGGATTCGGTGGTGGCTTTGGCGGACGCCAGCAGGGCCGCAGAAGAAACGGGCCGAGAAAAGGCCAGGACATGCAGGCGCGTGTGTCGATTTCCTTTGATGAAGCTTTCTTCGGCACAAAAAAGAAAATCAAACTCAGAAAAGATGTCAAGTGCAAGGACTGCGGCGGGACCGGAGCGGCGGCAGGAAGCGGCAAGAAAGTCTGCCCGATCTGTCAGGGTTCGGGACAGATCCGGAATCAGCGCCAGACGCCGTTTGGCATGATGGCGAATGTCACCACCTGTCAGAATTGCGGCGGAGAAGGAGAGATTATCGAAAATCCTTGTCCGACCTGTGGCGGATCGGGTACTGTGAAAAAAGAAGTCACGATCGAAGTATCCATTCCGGCCGGAATTGACGATCAGCAGGTTGTCAGCATCAGAGGCCAGGGCGGCCCGGGGCAGAACGGCGGTCCGGACGGGGATCTCTTTGTCATTGTCAGTGTGCGTTCCCATAAGATCTTTAAGAGATATGGCATGGATCTGGAACTGGAGCTTCCGATCACCTTCGCGCAGGCAGCGCTGGGCGCGGAAGTGACGATTCCGACGATGACCGGAAAGGTCGCTTACAAGATACCTGCGGGGACACAGCCGGATACGACATTCCGTCTCAGAGGAAAAGGGGTTTCCTCTCCTGTGAACGGTACCGGAGATCTGTATGTGAAGGTGCTGCTCGAAGTACCGACAAAACTTACTTCCGAACAGAAACGTCTTCTGGAGGAGTTTGATAACAACTGCAGTGACGACATTTATAAAAAGAAAAAGACTTTCCTGGAATCCGTAAAGGAGCTGTTTACCGGTGAGGAAAAGACAGAAGCTCCATCGGATAAGGAAAAAAAGAAAAAGAAAAAGAAAAAATAACAGAGACAGAATCGCTCTCTGATGTATAATATCTGAAAAAGGCCGGTGCCGGAAACGCCGGTCTTTTTCGTGTAATCCGTCATTTTCTGGAGCTGTGTGCCAATATGCCCGTTAATATAACTGGCCGGTTGCTGACCTGTAACCATAATCGCGCCTTTACAGATTATCCATATACCGTTTCTTATCCGGAGAAGAAAAATGAAGTACTATGAAATAAAAATAACAGCCCCTTCGACAGAAGTAGAAAATATATCCAATTTTCTGATCATCGAAGGAATTGAAACTTTTGAAGTCGATGATATCGAAGTGGCCCGTGAGATTCTGTCCTCAAAAAACAAATTTGAATGGGATTATTACAATGAAGCTCTGCTGGAGGAACACGACGCCTGTATCACTGTGTATACGGAAAATGACGAAAACGCGGAGCAGGTGATTGCTTCTGTACGCGCTGCTGTAAAATCGGCACAGGAAGCTGCATCCTCCAGAGACAGGATTCAGATGGGCGTCCGTCTGGCGGATGATGAGGAATGGAAAGATGAGTGGAAGCAGTATTTCCGGCCTCAGCATATCACGGACGATATTGTGATCTGTCCGTCCTGGGAGTCATATGAACCGGCTCCCGGCGAAAAAATCATTGAGATCGATCCGGGGATGGCTTTTGGGACAGGAACCCATGCGACGACCAGGATGTGCATCGAACTGATTGAAAAATATCTGAAGCCGGAGCACAGTTTTATGGATGTGGGATGTGGTTCCGGGATCCTTTCCATCGCTGCCGGACTCTGTGGATGCCGGAAAGTCTACGGATTTGATATTGATCCGGACGCGGTGCGGGTCGCGGAAGAGAATATCCGCAAGAACGGAATGGAATCCTTTGCCGTGATGGCGCAGGGGGATGTCACAGAAGGTGTGAGCCGGACAGCCGATGTCATTGCGGCCAATCTCATGGCAGAAATCATTATCGCGATCTGTGGAAGTATCCCGGCATGCCTGAAGGAAGGCGGTGTCTTTATTGCTTCCGGAATCATTACTGAGAAAAAGGATGCGGTAGCAGCGGCGTTCAGGGAAGCCGGATTTGAAATCTCAGAAATCAGAGAAGATGAAGGCTGGTGTGCCGTTGCTGCCCGCGTCGGAGAAGCGTCACGATGAAGGTATCTTTTTATACGCTCGGTTGCAAAGTCAACCAGTATGAGACGCAGAGCATGCGGGAACAGTTCCGGAAGGCAGGTTACGAAATCGCGGAAGAGGGAGAAGCGGCAGAGATCTGTGTCATTAATACCTGCTCGGTGACAAATGTGGCGGACCGGAAATCCCGGCAGTATATCCGCCGCATGAAAACTCTGAATCCGGACGCGGTGATCGCGGTGACCGGATGCTACGCGCAGACAGATCCGGAAGCTGTCGCGGAAGTGGATGGCGTAAATATCATCGCGGGAACCAATGAAAAAAGTCATATTGTGGAGTATATTTCGGAATATCTCAGGAAAAATTCCGCGGGAACCGGAGAAACCAGTGAAGCCCCCCGGATCCCTGAAACCCATGTCCTGAAATACGAAGAACTGACGGATTATGAAGAGATGGGGCAGATCACAGCGATGGAGTCCCGCAGCCGCGCTTTTATCAAGATTGAAGAAGGCTGTGACCGGTTCTGTTCTTACTGTATCATTCCCTATGCCCGGGGAAACGTCCGGAGCCGCAGTATCAGCAGTGTCACAGAAGAAGCCCGCAGTCTCATCGCCGCGGGTTATCATGAAATTGTCCTGACCGGGATTAATACCGCTCTTTACGGAAAGGATTTTCCCGGCACCGCGGATGGGGAAGGTCTGCTCATGCTCCTGAATGAACTGGACAGAATGGAGGGTGATTTCCGGATTCGTCTCAGTTCCCTGGAACCCAATGTCATCGACAGCCACATCGCGGAGAAACTGCTGTCAGTTACCTCTCTCTGCAGCCATATGCATCTGTCAGCGCAGAGTGGGAGTGATACGGTTCTGCAGAGAATGAAAAGGCGGTATACGGTTGCCCAGTATCAGGAAATCGTGGAGACGCTCCGTTCCGGTGATCCGGAATATGGCATTACAACGGATATCATCGTGGGCTTTCCAGGAGAAACCGAACAGGAATTTGAAGAAACCATGGAAACCGTCCGGAGGATCGGTTTTTCAAAAATACATGTATTTAAATATTCGCCGAGGAGATTTACCGCAGCGGCGGAAATGCCCGGTCAGACTGACGGAACGGTAAAAAACCGTCGGGCGGAGATCCTGGCACAGGAGGCCGAACGGCAGGCCGAAAAGTTCTGCCGCGGGAATATCGGAAAAACACGGAAGGTTCTGTTTGAACGTCTGACGCAGGACGGACAGTATATGGAAGGTTATACGGATAATTATATCCAGACGTATATTCCGGCCAGCGGGGAAAATCTGAAGTATCTGCATGATTTTGCCGAAATAAAGCTGACCGGTCTGTTCCGGGACGGAATGACGGGAACCCTGA
>CAMNJG010000063.1 GCA_946541285.1 uncultured Clostridia bacterium | reverse complement strand
AGACGGCACCGATATGGACAGCGCGCTCGTCAAGGTGTCCGGCGCGGTGGATGAAATCTCCGGCACACTGCCAGAGGAAGCTGGAACCCCTTCCATCATGGAAATCAGTATGGACATGATGGCCACCATGTATGTTGCCGTCAGCCGGGACGGATATGATGTCTACGAACTGACCGATTATGTACGGGACGAAGTGGTGCCATATATTGAGCGCCAGAACGGTGTGGCCCGTGTTACGACCATCGGCTCCATCGAAAAATCCATCCAGGTGGAACTGAATCAGGACAAAATTGATCGGATCAACGACCGTATCCTGGGAGAAGCAAACGCCGCGCTCGCCGACGCGGGCAGACAGATGGATGATGCCGAAGCGCAGGTACAGGCTGGTCAGGAAGCCCTGGAAGCACAGGAGAAAATCTTTGGCGAAACGGTGGCATCCTCTATTTTTGATCCGGTGGAAGATCAGATCCCCGCACTGTCAGCAACCCTGAAAACACAGATGCTGACCCTGGCCGACGCGCTCGGAAAACTCCAGGACGCCATTGACGGACTGACCCCGCAGGCTGAACAGGGGCTTGAAGAAACAAAGAAAAGACTGGAGCAGGCACAGCAGGGGGTCGAAGAAGCGGAGACTTTTCTGAATCAGGTGCAGCAGGCGATGCTGGAAGTGGAAAAAAGAGCCGCCGCCGCGCACGATACAGTAGACCAGTCCGCACAGGATCTCAATGACAAAGTGGATCAGATTGAGCAGGCGGCGATCGATATCGAAGATCTTCCGGCAGAGATCCAGGAAGCCATGAATGATCCCGCGGCGATGGAAGCCCTGCGGGAAAAAGCACAGCAGGCATATGAAGAAGCGCAGGCAGAAGCTGAGAGAATTGCAAATGAGCTGTACGAAGCCTCTCAGAAATATACGGCCGACTATACAAAAGAGCAGATTGAACAGATGAGGACGTCGGTCCATTCCATTCTGACCTCTGTCGAAAAGACCGCGGCAGGAAGTGCGGATAACTTCTCAGAGCTGATGAAAGAAGTCTCTGCTGCTACCGTGGTTCTCGCGAAAGCAGGAACGGTACTGGACTCGATCTCAGTCAGTGATACCGCCGGAAGCCTGAAGAACAGGATCGCGGATGCTCAGCAGGCCATGGAAAATGCCGAAACCGGCCTGGATAAAATACCGGAACTCGTCGAGCAGCTGGAAGCCGGATACGGCGCGCTGACACAGGCACAGCTCGACGCGGCCGTCGGATTCTCGACCGCGGCCATGCAGCTTTCCAACGCGCAGGCCCAGCTGAACGCTGCCCGTTCCCAGTACGAGTCTTCCCGGGATAAGGCACTGGAAAACGCCAACATTGACCAGCTGGTCACCGCACAGAACCTGTCCTCCCTCATCTACGCGCAGAACTTTGCCATGCCTGCAGGCTATATCGATGACAAAGAAGATCAATCCTGGCTTCTGAAAGTCGGTGAACAGTTTGAAACGCCCGAAGAGATAGAAGAGGCGCTTCTGGTGGATCTGGATCCTGTCGGCACCATCCGCCTCGCGGACGTAGCGGATCTCACGGTCATCGACAATGCGGAGGACAGCTACGCGAAGCTGAACGGGGAGAATTCCATCTGTCTGTGTATCTACAAAGCATCGACATCCGGAACCAATGAAGTATCCAGGACCTGCAAAGACGCACTGGATACCCTTTCGGACGAAAATGGAGATCTCCGTCTGGTTTCCCTCATGGACCAGGGGATCTATATTGACCTGATTGTCAGCAGTATTCTGTCCAGCATTCTGATGGGGATCCTGCTGGCCATTATCGTCCTCGTATTTTTCCTGAAGGATATCCGGCCGACACTAGTCGTGGGTATCAGTATGCCGCTTTCTGTCCTGTTCACCATCGTCCTGATGTATTTTTCGGGACTGTCCCTGAACATGATGACCCTGTCCGGACTGGCACTGGGGATCGGTATGCTGGTAGACAACTCGATTGTGGTCATGGAAAATATTTTCCGACTGCAGGGGATGGGATTCCCGGCGCCGCGGGCAGCAGTCCAGGGCGCGAAGCAGGTACGCGGGGCAATCGCCGCCTCAACCATGACAACCATATGCGTTTTCCTTCCCATGGTCTTTACATCAGGGACGGTACGGGAACTGCTGATTCCGATGGCCCTTTCCATCGTCTACTGTCTGGTCGCGTCACTCGCAGTGGCCTTAACCGTTGTGCCGGCTTCTGCCAGCACGATTATGCGGAATGTCCGTCCCAAAAGGCATAAGCTGCTTGATCAGGCTGCCGATCTGTACGGCAAATCGCTTTCCTGGTGCCTGCGCTTCAAAATCGCGCCACTTTCGTTTGCGGTCCTGCTGCTGCTCCTGACGGGGTGGCAGGTCACCAGGACCGGTATCGTCCTGCTGCCGGAAATGACCAGCAGCGATATTCAGGTCGATATTACAACGGATGAGTCGATGGATCGCGAAACCTCTTACCGGAAAATGGATGAAGTCATTGATCGTCTGCTGGAGGTCGACGGGGTCGAGTACATCGGCACACTCGATTCACAAAGTTCTTCATCCCTGATGTCTTTCACATCCGGAGATACTTCTCAGTATGGAAGCTATCTGTGTTATGTCATCGCGGAGGAAGACGCGGAACCGGACCGTCTGCGGAAAATGACAAAAGAACTGCAGCGGGCCGGAAAAGAAATAAAGGGCTGTACCGTATCCGTCACAGCCGGGGATATGGGCGATATGACGGCACTGTCCGGCTCCGATGACCTGACGATCCAGATCTACGGTTCGGAACTGGAGCAGCTGACGGCAATCAGTACGGATGTCCAGGAGCTGATCCGTGAGGTTCCGGGCTTTAAGGATATCAAAGACAGTACGGAAGACGGGGAGGAAACACTGCATCTCCTGATCGACCGGGACAAAGCCATGGCCAGTGGCTTTACCACGGCACAGATCTATGCTGCCATCGCGGCACAGATGAATACCTCTGTGCAGTCGGCAGCCATTACGGTCGAAGGAATCGATCTGACGATCACTGTCCTTGATGAAACCAATCCGCTGACCCGTGAAAACCTGCTCGAACTGGAACTGGAAGAAAGTGACCTGACCGGTGCGGCCGCAGGGGGGACGGGCAGTGCCGCAGGGACCGGCAGCATGGATACCTCCGCGATGGCAGGTGCTTTTTCCGGGGGTTCCGCTGCTTCTTCCGGTGCGGCGGGATCAGGGATGACCGGTCTCTCCGGCGGAATGGACCTGTCGGCTCTCTCCGGAAACTCCGGCAGCGCAGGATCACAGAACGACGCGGCTGCCGCCATGAATACAGATCAGGAAGAGGAGGAGACCGTTCACCATCTCCGTGAATTCGCGACAGTGACAGAAACCACCTCTCTGTCCCAGATCAACCGCGAAAACCAGTCCCGTTACCTGACGGTAACCGCCAACGCCAGAAAAGACGAGAACGCGACACTGCTGACCCGTACCCTGACAGAAAAGCTGGATACCTACCGCTCAACACTGCCGAAGGGGTACCGCGTTGAAATTGCCGGACAGTCAGAAACGATCAACGATATGGTGACACAGATGGGAAAACTGCTGGCGCTCGGATTGCTGTTTTTCTATCTTGTCATGGTGGCTCAGTTCCAGAGCCTTCTTTCACCGTTTATCGTGCTCTTTACCGTACCACTGGCATTTACCGGCGGTATGATCGGACTGATGATCGCGCGGCAGCCGCTTTCCATGCTCTCGCTGATGGGATTTCTGCTGCTCATGGGAACGGTCGTCAATAACGGTATCGTGTTCGTCGATTATGCCAATCAGCTGCGGATCGGCGGTATGCCGCGAAAAGAAGCACTGGTCGCGACCGGCATCACCCGTATGCGGCCGATCATTATGACGGCACTGACGACCATCCTGGCCATGTCCCGTATGATCTTCGGAAAAGATATGGGCAGCCAGCTGGGTTCCGGGATGGCCATCGTCATTACCGGCGGCCTTCTGTACGCTACCTTTATGACACTTTACATCATCCCGGTCCTGTACGATATCTTCTTCCGGCGGAAACCGCTGCAGATCGATACAGGAGATGATCTGGATGAAGTTCCGGACGACGCGGCCCACTTCCTGGAAGAACTGAACAGGAAAAAAGAAGCAGAGTAAGAGGTCCGTTATTGAAAACGAAAAATGGGATTGCTGACAGCAAAAGAATGGAGATGACATATGGACAGGAAACAGATGATTACATGGAGAAGCATGGCAGCGTTTCTGGTTCTGATGCTTCTGAGTATGACGCTTCCGATGCCCAGCTTCGGCGATGCGGGGGTGGAGAGTTTCTGGAACACCGCGTATGAAGCAGATTATTACGTAAAAGTATCGGCAAGTGATGGAGGAGCCAATCTGCGGAACGGCGCAGGGGTGGAGTACAGTACGATTATCAGCGGTATGATGCCGAACGGAACCGTACTTCATATCACCAGGGTAGCAGCCGCGGACAATGGAAAGAAATGGGGACTGACGGAGTACCAGGGATCACAGGGCTGGGTAGCCCTGTCACAGACGACACCGACAGACGCGCCTTCCCAGGATCATTCATCAGACAACACGAATGCTTCAAAGGATGCTGAAAATACCACACAGGAGAACAGCTCTGCGGGTACACTGACAGCCGCAGCCACTGTAGTTGACTACTATGTAAAGGTAGCGGCGCCGGATGGCGGTGTCAATTTCCGCTATGGACCGGGCACAGCCTACGCTAAGATTATCAGCCATATGATCCCGAACGGCACACAGCTCCATATCAGCGGGGAAGGCAGGGCGTCCAATGGCAAAACATGGGGACTGGCCGAATATAACGGTCAGCTGGGATGGATTTTCCTGGGACAGACGGAAAAGATCAGCTCCGGTCTGACCCGGCAATCTCAGACTACTCAGCCGGCTCAGACCAGTCAGCCGTCTCAGGCCGCCCAGCCTGCGCAGACGGCTCCACCGGTCCAGAATGATGAAACAGAGGAGGATCTTTCAGAAAGCCAGGACAGCACCGAACAGCCGGCGGCAGAAGAGACAGACGATCCGGACTCCTCCGATGCCACTGATGACGGGACTCTTACCATCAGAACCGATACGTTGCTGAAGGCTGCAATGGTATTGATCGCGATCCTGCTCATCCTTCTTTTCCTGACCATTGTTTTACTCACCAGGAAGAGGAACAGGCCTGAAGGGGAACAGAACGGACCGGAAATGAGAAATAACAGCAGGGACAGAAGGAACGGTTATGATCATGATCAGACTTACGGCGGTCGTGATTACAGGGATCCCTGGAACAGAAGATGAACATTCTGAAAACCGCAGAACGGAATATGACAGGCGCAGGCAGAGTCATTCCGGGAGAAGCGGCAGAATTAGCCGTATTCAGCACCGTTCATTTTCTGGTGGACTTCTGCTGCATCTTTTTACTGACAGCGTTCCTGCTTCCTTTGATGGCCGATCGTTTCGAATGGATCTGCTGTCTTGTGGCATATAATCTGTTCGCCTTCGCGTTTCAGCTGCCTGCAGGCGCTTTCAGCGATCTGTACGGCAGGCCGAAAATGATTGCTTCCTCAGGCTGTGCGCTGATCGCTCTGGCTTACGGCCTGTTCTGGCTCCTTTTCCTGTCCGGGCTGCAGGGAAGTCCGGGAGATCCTGTGAGCTTCAGCGGGATAAGTCCCGTTCCGGCAGAAACCACCCGTACCAGAGTGATTCTGTTTGGAACAGCTGTGACCGCAGGGATCGGCAATGCTTTTTTCCATGTGGGCGGCGGTATTGACACCCTGAAAAAATGCGGCGGCAGGGCCAGCAGGCCGGGAATCTTCGTATCAACCGGAGCTTTCGGAGTCTGGCTGGCGCCGGTTCTGGCATCCCGCCACGCCGGTACGATCATCGGTACGGCCGCCGGAATCCTCATGATGCTTGCCAGCAGCCTTCTGTTGCTGGCACTGGACCGGTCGGAACGACAGCTTACGAAAAACATACCTGTCAGCAGTTCCGAAATATGTGAGATTGTGCGGGAACAGGATGATCCGGACTGTCAGATCGGGTTGAGGGAATCCCGTAGAGCGTATCATAACAGCCGCCTGATGACGATCGCTGTCTTTGCGGTAGGTTGTCTGTTCCTGACGGTCGTGATCCGTTCCTACGCGGGCGGTCTTATGAATTACTCCTGGAAGGCGGTGCCTCTGCTGGCATTCCTGTTTACGGCCGGTGTGTCCGGTGGGAAGCTGGCAGGCGGGCTTCTGGGAGACCGCGTCGGATGGATGAAAAGCGCGGCAGGCAGTCTGATTCTCGCACTTCTTTTGTTTGTAGCAGCGCCGGACCACCCTTCATGTGGTATCTTCGCCGTTTTTCTGTTTAATATGACCATGCCTGTAACCCTCACGGCCATTTCCTGTCTGACAGGGCCGGGCCACGAGGGTACGGCGTTCGGGCTTACCACCTTTGCGTTATTCCTGGGAACACTGCCTTCCTCCGTGAATGTCCTGACGGAAACGGATCTTTCTCCGTCATGGATGCTGTATGTTTGCGTTGTGTTGTCTGTACTGCTGATCTGCGCCGGCCTGACAGGGGCGCGGTTGTATGACAGAAAAAGGAATGACGAAGAACTGCCGGGATCATAGGGCAGAATGCAAATAGAGTAAATGATACATTTCTTTGAGAGAGTTATAATTTTCAGAGGGACAATGGAATGGATCTGACAGGGATATTTCTGACTTTAGGAACGTCGCTCCTGCTGACACTGTCTGTAGAGCTCAGCTTCGCGTTTCTGCTGGGGGTCCGTGGGCGTGCCGCGATTCTTCTGGTGGCACTGGCCAATCTGGCCACAAATCCGGTCGTTGTCTATACGTATATTGTAGTGCGGATGTTTGTCAGCAAAGGACAGGCGGACAGGCTCATGCCATTACTGGAAACAGGAGCCGTTGTTCTGGAAGCCTGGCTATATGCCAATACATCTGGTATGATGGATCCGGACAGATTATTCTATGGGATGTTTTCTGCAGGCCGGGAGGGAACCGGAGAGGAGAGAAAACGGCCGGTTTTTCGGGCAGGTATGGCAGCGCTGCTTTTGTCAGTTCTTCTGAATGCAGCTTCTTTTCTTGCGGGAACGCTGGTCAATTCGTTATAGGAAAATGAAGAGAAAATGAATTTGATTGAGGAGGGTGAATGATGATTTTAACAACAACGGAACAGATTAGTGGAAAAGAATTTGAAACACTTGGATTGGTAAAAGGTTCCACTATTCAGACGGTCAATGTCGTTCGAGATATCGGCGCTGGCCTGAAAACCCTGGTAGGTGGGGAGTTAAAGAAATACAATGACATGATGAAAAACGCCAGGGAGATTGCCATGAGCCGGATGATTGAGGAAGCGGAGCAGCTGGGAGCGGATGCCATCGTTTCGGTAAGGTTTACGACATCATCCATCATGCAAAGCGCTGCGGAGATTATGGTCTATGGGACTGCGGTAAAGTTTAAGTAGAAGATATAAGTGTACGATAAACTGATTTATAAATATAAGTAGTGTCTGCTCATTAAGTCCCCGTCGGACTTAATGATGCAGGCAATAAAATGCA
>CAMNJG010000062.1 GCA_946541285.1 uncultured Clostridia bacterium | reverse complement strand
TTCTTCGGTAATTCTGCCGATCCCCGCTGCATTTGAAGAGTACGGTCCTCTGTGAAGTGTTTCCAGAAGCTTCTCTGCTTCACTCTCCGGGGCAATCACCACCATCGTCCCTTCGTTGGCCAGGTACAGTGGATCGATGCCCAGCATACCACAGACCCCTCTGACAGCTTCCTGGACCGGAACAGCCTCCGCGTCCAGACTGACGCCGACACCGCTCTCCGCGGCGATCTCATACAGGACAGTGCCGACACCGCCACGGGTCGCGTCCCGGATCACATGAATCTCCCGGGTGGTTTCCATCATGGCTTCCACCGTGCCCCACAGCGGCGCGCAGTCGCTCCGGATATCCGCGGTAATCCCGAGTTCTTCCCGTTCCAGCAGAATCGTTGTTCCATGGCGTCCGATGTCACCGGTCACAAGGATCACATCTCCGGGCTTCGCGAAAGCGCCGGAAGTCCGGAATCCTTCTGTCAGCCGGCCAATACCGGTCGTTGTGATAAACACCCTGTCCACCTGGCCTTTTCCTGCCACTTTGGTATCACCGGCTACAATCCTGACGCCCGCTTCCGCGGCTGTTTTCGCCATGGAGGCCGCGATCATTTCCAGCTCCGAAAGCGGAAAACCTTCTTCCAGCACAAACGCACAGGTCAGATACAGCGGCTTCGCGCCCATACAGGCCAGGTCATTGACGGTGCCACAGATACTCAGCTTCCCGATATCCCCGCCGGGAAAACGATAAGGGGACACGATAAAGCCATCTGTCGACACTGCGATATTCCCTGTCCCGACATCCAGTACCGCCGCGTCATCCGCCGTAAACTCCGGATTGGAAAAATGCGCGCTGAATACTTTTTCAATGAGTTCCGCCGTCTGTTTTCCTCCGCCTCCATGGGCGAGCGTTACATAATCATTTCCCATTGCGACCTCCATACTGATAAAACGCGGCACAGGCACCTTCACTGGAAACCATGCAGGCTCCGACAGGATGCTCCGGTGTGCAGACTTTCCCGAAGACAGCGCATTCGTAAGGCCGGATCTCTCCCCGCAGGACATCCCCGCAGCGGCAGGCCGGATTGCTGTGTCCCCGGATCTCCGGAAGATCATACTTCCTCCGGGCGTCGTAATCGCGATATTCCTCTCTCAGACGCAGTCCGGATCCCGGAATCACACCGAGTCCGCGCCATTCCGAATCGCACGGCTCCATCATCTTTTCAATCATTTCCACTGCCTTCGGGTTCCCCTCTTCACGGACCACTCTCGGATAAGCGTTCACAAAGAAAGGTGCTCCCTCCTGTTTTTTCTTTACGATCACTGCCAGCGCTGTCAGGAGTTCACTGGCCGTAAAACCGGCAACCACACCGGATACACCATAATCATCTTTCATTTTCTGACAGATGCCGGTACCGGTAATCGTATGCACATGTCCCGGATACAGATAGGCATCCGCGCTGTCCTTCAGGGCCATGTACGCGTTCGGCATGGTTTTGTTGGCCGTCAGCAGTGAAAAATTCGTCAGTCCCAGTTCCGCGGCCTTTTCCACGGCAATGCAGGAAATCGGCGTGGTCGTTTCAAATCCCACCGCCAGGAACACTACCTGCAGTTCCGGATGTTCCTGCGCGATCTTTACCGCGTCCAGAGGCATGTAAACAACACGGACATCGGCCCCTTTCGCCCTGGCCTGGGCCAGGCTCATTTCTGATCCCGGAACCCGCAGCAGATCGCCAAAGGAACAGATCGTACATCCTTTCTCCAGGGCCAGCATCACGGCTTCATCAATGAATCCGGTCTGCGTCACACAGACCGGACATCCTGGTCCGGAAATCAGTTCGATGTTTTCCGGAAGCAGGTTTCTGATTCCCAGACGGAAGATTTCGTGCGTATGGGTTCCGCAGACCTCCATGACCCGGATTTTCGGTCCGTCATAGGATTCTATAATTTTTCTTGCTTCATTCACAGACATTTATAACAACTCCAGTATATGCTCTGTTTCAGACTGATCATCTTCTGTGATTCTGGCGATGGCGGTTCCCGCGTGAACCATGACGAATTCACCAGGTTCCAGATTCTCAATCAGTTCCGCCGACACTTCCCGCCGCGCTCCACTGGCATCGATGACGGCCATTCCGTCTTTTACGCCCACAACTTTTGCTGCCATTCCAACACACATAGGATTGCCTCCTTCAAATCTGTTTCATTCGTTTTTTATGCCATCTGTTTCCGGTTCAGATATTCCATCGCGGCCAGGGCCTGCCCCAGCGCGATGCCACCGTCATTTGGCGGCACCAGGCTGTGCCGGAGCACCTGGATTCCTTCTTCCTCAAGTCTGCTGTCCACCAGTTCCAGCAGCAGCAGATTCTGAAATACGCCTCCGCTCAGCGCGGCGGCTGTGATACCGGTCCGTTCCCTTGCCTCTTTCACAGCAGAAACGATCTGTTCCGCCAGCCCCACATGGAAACAGTAAGCGGTTTTCCCTGCGTCTTCACCGCGAAGGGTCATGTCCACTATTCGCCGGAACAGTCGTTCTGTCGGAAGAATGATCTCTCCGTCTGCCATATCACTTTGCCTGTCCCCGTGCTCCCGGATTTCCGCGCGCAGATTTTCGATCTGCCGCGGATCTGCCGCCATGGCTGCTTCCAGGAAAGCCTGCGCCCGGTACATCAGCGTCACGGACATTTCACCTTCATACGTCGCTTCCTTCCGGATTCCGGTCACCGCGCTTACGGCGTCAAACAGTCTGCCGGCGCTCGTGGAGTCTACACAGTTGATCCGTTTCTCCGCCATCCGCCGGATCAGCTGCTGTTCCTGGCCACTGCATAATTCAAGAGAGGCAGCAATCCCGGCGGCCTTTTCTCCGTACAGATCGTTGATCATGGAAACCGCGATGCGCCATCCCTGTCTGACACCGAGATCTCCGCCGACATGACGAAACGGACGGATATGTCCCAGACGTTCAAAGGAACTGCGGTCCGCGCGGAGAATTTCTCCTCCCCAGATCGTCCCGTCGGTTCCGTATCCTGTCCCGTCAAAGGAAACCCCGATCACCGGATCTTCCCGGTCATGCTCCGCCATGCAGGACAGGATATGCGCGTAATGATGCTGCACTTCATAAACCGGGAGATTCTGCCGGTGTGCCACATACACTGAATTGTATTTCGGGTGAAGGTCACAGGCAACGATCTCCGGTTCTGTTTCCAGAAGTGTTTCCAGCCTGCGCACGGTTTCTTCCAGCGCTTTCACCGTTCTCAGATCCGCGAGATCCCCCACGTAAGGAGAAGGATAAAGAAGCTGGTTTTTTCCGACACAGAACGTATTCTTCAGTTCTCCGCCCATTGCCAGGACACTTCCTGTATATGGAACCGACATCATAAACGGCAATGGCGCGTACCCCCGCGACCTGCGGATCATATACGGACGGCCCCTGTAAAAGTCCATCACGGAATCATCCGCGCGGATCCGGATTTTCCGGTTATGGGACAGGATCAGGTCACACATTCCGGAGAGCTCGGCAAGCGCGTCTTCATCGGTCCGGCAGATCGGCGCGCCGGAGGCGTTGGCACTGGTCATGACAAAACTGTCTGTCGTCATTTCCAGTCCGTCGTTATAATCAAAAAGCAGCATCTGCAGCGGCGCGTAAGGGAGCATCACGCCCACTTTCGGATTATCCGGCGCCACATCGGGAGCCAGGCGGCTCTGCTTTCTCTTTTTCAGAAGAATAATCGGCTTTTCATGACCATCAAGCACCGGCTCTGCTTCTGGGATCAGTTCGCATTCCCTCCGGACCGTTTCCAGATCCCTCATCATGACGGCGAATGGCTTCATCGGACGGTTTTTCAGCCTGCGCAGCCGTGCCACCGCTTCCTCATTTTCCGCGTTGCAGCACAGGTGAAACCCGCCAATGCCTTTGACTGCCACAATCTTTCCATCCAGGATTGCCTGACGGACAGCCGTGATCGCCTCCCGGCCCCGCAGTTCCGAACCGATCAGGTACACCTCCGGCCCGCAGTCATTGCAGCAGACCGGCTGGGCATCGTAGCGCCGTGTCTCCGCATGGGTATATTCGTATTCACAGTCCGGACACATCGGGAAATCCGCCATACTGGTCCGTTCCCGGTCATAGGGCATCGCGTCCAGAATCGTCAGGCGCGGCCCGCAGGCGGTACAGTTAATAAAAGGATGCATATAACGGCGGTTTGCCGGATCATACAGTTCCTCTCTGCATTTCGGACAGGTGGCGATGTCCGGTGATACGAAAATATCCCCTGCTTCTTTTTCGCTTTCAATAATCTGAAAATCCGTGTAATCCCGGTCTTCGATCTCTGCCGTATCGATTTTCAGGACCGCGGAACGTTCCGGCGGATGTTCCTCCAGTTCCCTGTGAAACGCTGCCAGTTGTGTTTCGGTTCCCCGGGCGAAGATTTCCACATAGGAACCTTTATTGGCGACACTTCCCCTGATCCCGGCCGCGTCAGCAGCACGGCTGACAAAGGGACGGAACCCGACGCCCTGGACAATTCCGTACACACGGATGATGACGGTCCTGGTTTCTTTTTCGTTTTTCTTCCGGTCTGTTTCATTCATCGGCCAGCACCCCTGACACAGCAAAATGCGGAAACTCCACCATTGTTCCCTGATAACCGGACATACGGGCAGCCCTCAGGAATTCCGGATCCCCGACAATGGCATCATAAGCGCCATCCCGGCACAGTTCCACGAACTGGGATTCTGTCTCCAGATGCAGATCCCCCGGGCGTTTCATCGGATCCGGCTGCAGGAACCAGGTCGCGCAGGTGACATCCGACGGTCCGGCTTCTTCGATCAGATCCCGCGCCGCGGAAGCGGCAACCTGCTGATGAATGACCAGGACCCGGCGGCCTGCCAGTGACACCAGCTCCTGACGCAGTGCTTCCCCGATAAACGGGTATTCCCAGCGATACGGAGTACCGAACTTCTTTTTCAGGTATTCAGCCGCCGCAAGCCCTGAGGGTGAAACCAGTATGTTCTCCGTTACTGATGCCGCGTTTCTGACGGCTTCCAGTCCTGCGCCCATCCCGTAATCGTAAAACGCAGAGTAATCCCGGTAACGTTCATTTTCCGTAAAATAAGGTCTGCCGTCTTTCAGCGAAATATCCAGAGGGGTCATTCCGAGGATTCCGGCTGTTTTTCCCTGTTTTTCCGTATTGTCATGAACAGGCCCTTCTGTCCCGGTCTTTTCCGCGAATTTACGGAAAAGAGTCCGGTAGGTATCGGAAGCGCCTTCGTCATAAAGTCTGGTGCCGGTACATTCTACCGCGATGGAGGGCATTCCGCATTTTTTCTGAGCCATCCTGGACAGCGCGCGGTAATCGGTTCCGATCACCGCCGGAACCGGCGTCCCGATAATGGCGGTAAAAGAAGCGTCTGTCCGCTTTGCCGCGTCCGCCAGTTTTTCAATCAGTCTGTCATCCCTTCCCAGGATCGCGTCCATATCCCTCAGTCCCGCGGAAAAGACAGCGCCCGGCTTATCATACCAGCGCGGTTCATCAAAGCCGCAGATGTTCCCGGTACAGCCTCCCGCGTCACAGACCACAGTGATACAGTCCATTCCGTACAGGACCGCAACCGCTCCTGACTGATCCGGCGCCAGCGGCGACAGATATCTCAATAATCCTTTCATCTCCGCGCCTCCTTCTCCCTGGCTTCATACAGCTGACGGAACAGATGTGTCACCGCCGCGTATCCGAAAGGCTGAACCTCCTGGTTCCATGGCACATTCGGGGCATCCGGCTGATAATAAGCGGCATCCGCGCCGATCGTCACATCCGCCGGCGCTTCCGAACAGTCATAGTACATCATCGACGGTGAGAGATTGGTATAAATCCTGGTTCCCGGAGACAGTTCCGCGATCTTTTTAATATACACAAAATTCTCTGCGGTCACTGTCCCGTAAATCTCAGATATTTTATGACCATACCGGAGCAGGGACAGCGCTATTTCAAAAGATTCCCCGTTCAGCGTTTCCCCAACAGCAAAGGTCGTTTCCGGATATTGATCGCAGAATTTCTTTACTTCTTTTTCTGCCTCCATCCGATAAGCCTGGTCATCGATTTTCATCCCTGTCCCGGCGGCAAACAGCTCATACTGACGGTGTATCCGTTCGGTATGATGCAGTTTTCTCAGCTCCACATACGGGATCCCCGCCCTCGCGGACAGATCATTCGCTGCCAGGCGGCACTCCGGATTAATCACGATATTAAAGTTCGCTCTGGACATTCCCAGATATTCTTCAAAAGTATCCAGCCTGGAAATTTCATTGACCTTCCGGACACCGGCCGCGGAAAGGATCTCATAAATTTCCGAGTCATCGGTCAGCGGGGCGAACTCCCCGAGCAGATTGACCACTGCGGGATCCCGTTCTGTTTTCTCCAGCAGCGAATAGATGGATTTTCTGACCGCGTTCATCGGAGGTTCCCGGCCTTCTCTGGTCAGCGCGTACATATAGCACGGCAGGACCGGCAGTCCTGCCACCTCCGAAGCCTTCCTGCAGACCCGTTCCATATCCGTCCCCAGCAGGGCATCCACACAGGTGATACAGATCATCACTACCGTCGGCGGCACTTCCATCGCGTCCACAACTTCCCTGACGGCATCCGGAATCTTTTTCAGATGGCGGCCTGTAATAATATCCGTATCATCCATCAGCAGATAGAAAAAACGGTCACTGTAACCTCCCAGCCTGCTGAGGATCGTCGTATTCCGGCCGCAGCAGCCGGGAGCCACCAGCAGCATAACCGAACCCGGAATGGCAAGACCTGCTCTTTTGACACCAAATCCCTGCGCTCCCGGCGAGTTAAAGGAAAGCGCCGCCGGAGAACTGTAGATCAGATGCGCGGAAGAAAGCAGTTCTGACGGAATGTTTCCCGGTCCCAGCGCGGCCAGTTCTCCTGCCGTGATATAATATGCATTTCTTTCTGTCATTTTTCATTCACCTGTTCCTGCTCCAGCAGCCGTTCCGCCAGATCCAGATAAATCTTACTGATTTCCAGCTCCGGATCCCCTTCAATCACGGTCATCCCCAGGTCTTCGTAATGAATGATGTCCTGGCTTCTCGGAATGTCCGCGATAATCGGGATGCCGCTCTGTTCCGCGAAGGCTTCCACTTTTTCCCGTTCATTCTCTACATTTCTCCGGTTCAGGATAATGCCGCCGACCGAAGCGTACCCCCGGTCTTCAAAATTATCCACTGCTGTTTTGATATTATTGGCAGCGTAAAGCGCCATTTTTTCCCCGGAGGTGACAATCAGGATTTTTTCTGCATAGCCTTCCCGGATCGGTGCCGCGAAACCGCCGCAGACGACATCCCCCAGGACATCGTACATCACGACGTCCGGATTGTATTTTTCAAACAGTTCCAGATCTTCCAGAAGGCTGAAAGTCGCGATAATCCCGCGGCCGGCACAGCCCAGGCCCGGCGTCGGTCCGCCGGTTTCAATACACAGTACACCACCGAAACCGACTCTGGAAATTTCCTCCAGGGACTGGGGTTCGTCATCGTATTCTCTCATGTAATTCATGACCGGTTCCAGCGGTTCTCCTCCCAGCAGATTGATGGTGGAATCCGCCTTGGGATCACAGCCGATCTGGATGACTTTTTTTCCCAGCTT
>CAMNJG010000061.1 GCA_946541285.1 uncultured Clostridia bacterium | reverse complement strand
AGCAGAAAAGAGGAAAATCCATGAGAATTCAGAAAAAATCAAAACGGAGCAGGAAACGGTACCGGACCCCGTTATGGAGCGGAGCAATGGTCTGGTTGCTGGCCTGCATGCTGCTGACCGGAGGAACCCTGCCCGTCGCGGCAGTCGATACCTCACAGAGTTATGCTTTTGATGTCAGGGTCAATGGTGAGGCACAGGCTGTAGTGGAACCTGGTGAAACAGTAGAGGTCACGCTGTCCCTGTCCCGTACAGACGCCAGCGGTCCGATGACGATCTACGCCATGACTTCCGTGCTGCGGATCAACACCAGCCTGATGGAACTGAAAGACCTGACCACGGGGAGCGGAATCAGCAGCACTGTGACGGAAAGGAGTGGCAGCCTGGAAGGCTGGAGCGATGTGACGCTGAACTATCTGTCTCCTTCCATGGACGGGACAGAATGGGACAATGGCTGTACCCTTGTGACACTGACACTGCAGGCGACCGGATACGGATCCTCAATGATCCAGGTGCGCCGGGGAAATGTCAGTACCTACAGCGGGATGGATTCTTTTGACAGTACTCTGGGAAGCGCGGTGGTGGCAGTACAGAAGAAGCAGGAACCGTCTCAGCCAACGAACCCGGCAGAACCGTCCGAACCATCCGGGCCGTCAACACCGTCGCAGCCAGTGGATCCGGCACAGCCCTCTGAACCATCATCACCTTCCTCACCGTCAGGGCCATCTCAGCCGACGGACCCGGCAGAACCATCCGAACCATCTGGGCCGTCAACACCGTCGCAGCCAGTGGATCCGGCACAACCTTCTGAACCATCAACACCGTCTCAGCCATCCGGACCTGCGAATCCATCGGAACCGACAGAACCGGCTCCTTCGGCACCGGTGACGCCGGTCTTCACGGATGTGCCACCGGACGCATGGTTTGCGGAGGCGGTCCGGTATGTGGCAGACAGGAACCTGTTCCAGGGGACTGGTGGCGGAAAATTCGCACCGGACAGTGCGATGACCCGCGCGATGTTTGTCACTGTCCTGGGGCGCGCTGCCGGTGTGGAAGCGGCGGAAAACGCGCGTTCCTCCTTTATGGATGTGGCAGATGGCCAGTGGTACACGCCATATGTGGACTGGGCCAGTGAAAACGGCATCGTGCTCGGCTACGACAGTGAAACCTTCGGAGCGGCGGATCCGGTGACCCGCGAGCAGATGGCGGCGATCCTGTACCGTTACGCGAAGTACAGGGGTGAAAATGTCACCACTGTGGACGTGACGAAGTTCCGTGCGTTTACGGACGCGGATCAGGTATCGGACTACGCGAAAGCGCCGATGACCTGGGCGACAGACAAAGGCATGATTAATGGCATGGGTGACGGAAGCCTGGCTCCTCAGAGAACATCAACGAGAGCCGAAGTCGCGCAGGTCATTATGAATTTCGATAAAATGACAAATCGGTAGCGGAATCAATCAGCGTTTTCCTGAAAGGATGAGTATAAGGAGAAAAGAAGCGGATTATGGTAGAGAACAAAACAAGAAAACGGATCAGAGGCGGACAGTGGCTGTTACTGGCAATCCTGCTGATACTGCAGTCCTGTCCTGTAATGGCGGCGGACACAGGCTATACGATGTGCCTGATTCCGTCAGCGACAGAAGTGGCTCCCGGAGAAACGATCCGGATGACTTTGCAGGTACGTAATGATGGCTGGCCATCATCCGGAGACGCAGAGGCGGCAGCTTTTCAGGTCCAGCTGGAATATGACCGGAACAGCCTGGAGTATGAAGGCGTCGAGGTGATGGAGGGGACAATCGGAGATTTTTCACCGGACAGCGGCATGATCCTGGGGTATGGAGAAGGCCATTCCTTCCAGGAAACCCTGGACTGTGCTGTACTGACGATGAAGGTCGCGGAAGGTGCCTCCGGAGAGATCTCGATTGGATTAAAGGATCCCATTCTGGGCAGGCAGGACGCTACGGAACTGAAGGTAAGCGTGGCGGAACCGCTGATCCTGCGGATCGGAAAGGATGATTCCGGAAATGATGATGGAGCACAGGCGGCGCAGGAGTCCGGAAATGCCGGAACCGGTACGGTTTCCGGCGCCGGGATGTCCCGGGGATCACAGTCATCCGGCCGGTCGCCTTCTTCAGAGAGCGGAACGGCCGTAACGGAAAACGGCAGAACCGCCGGAGGGAATGAAACAGCACCGGCAGCGGTCTCCCAGGACGGTACGGAATCACAGAAGGAACCGGGAACAGTGGCTGCGCGCGGAGCAGGAAAAGGGACAGAATCTGAAAATGCCGGCTCCGGACAGAAGTCTGAAAACGCGTCCTCAGATGCTGCGGGAACTGTCCGGGATCCGGAAGCTGCCGGATACGCGAAAAATACTGTGCCGGCAGAAGACCACTACGAAGAAGTCCGGGACATCAGGAGTGTTTCCCGGCTGGCATGGGGGATTGTCCCTGTCGCCGCGGCAGCGGTGGCCGGATTCCTGATTTACAGAAGACGCCGTTCCTGAATCTGATCGGAAATCGCTGATCTTCCTGTGCTTCTTCTTTCTGTACGTCGGGTTAAGTGATCAGAGAAAAAACGCAGGCGATGCGGGCATCGCCTGCGTTTTGACATTAATCGGAAAAGGAAATCTTTACCTGGTCAGACAGCGTGTTTGAGATCGATTTTTTTCAGAATCATAGAGGCGGTTTTTTCAGCGATCATATTGATCATTTCGTACTGCTCAAACTCACCGGCTGGAATCATATGTGGCGCGTTCTTTGCCAGCAGTTTCTGGATTTCCATCAGTTGCTGTTCCAGGCGCTCTGACGTATTCTCCGCGGACAGGAGGGATTGCGCGACTTTCCTGTTGACACAGGGGATCAGACGGCCAGTAGATACGGAACGTTTGATATATACCTGTTCGATGATTTCCGGCTGTTCAAGGGAGTCGGAGAACTGTCTGCTGACCTGAGGTGATGACATCCACTGCGCTGTGAAATACGGATGGTCATCGAAAGCGAATTTCGCGAAATCCCCGGCACTGTAATCCTGCGCTTCTTTTTTCATGTATGTTTCATGAAGAGTCTGCAGGCCGATTCCCAGAGTTTCCAGATTGACCTGATCCCCATGAATAGAGGAAGCGTAATGCTGCCGCATGTAATCGGTAAAGTGCTGCCGTATGCCTGCTTCATATTTTGAAAAAAGAGACTGGGGGATATCCACAATGACAGTGGTTAATTGTTTCAAAGAGATGGTCAGATTCATAACAGGGACTCCTTTCCGGCTGACAACAAAGGTTCTACAAAAATGTATTTGATTGAAAATATGAATCATAGACAAATCCTTGATAATACGACTAATTGGATTTGCGAATTAATTATAATGCATATTATTGCGATAGCTCAATACTACCTTTTGGAGTATTTTTGTGTCAGAGCGGATTCATCTCATGGAAACAGTACGATTATCTTTTGGACAGTTCTTTACAGAATTCGACAGTCTCCCGGTACGGCAGCGTCCCACCAAACAGATCCAGGGCGCTGCCGATCGTGACATCGATCTGCCCGTTTCCGAGCCGGTGCAGTTTTTCCAGATCCGCCAGACTCCCGACACCGCCGGCGTAGGTAATCGGACAGTCATGGAACTGGCAGAGGAGAGCGATCAGGTCTTCGTCGATGCCGCCTTTTTTTCCTTCCACATCCACAGCATGGATCAGATATTCGTCGCAGAAGACTGAGAGTTGTGCCAGAGTCTCCGGGCTGACGATGACATCTGTGAATTTCTGCCACCGGTCAGTCACAATATAGTAATCGCTGCCTTTTCTGCGGCAGCTCAGATCCAGGACGAGGTGTTCCCGTCCCACAGCTTCTGTCAGCTTTTCCAGACGTTCTTTATCGATCCGGCCGTCCCGGAAAACATAGGACGTGACGATAACGTGTGACGCGCCCATCCGGATAAATTCCGCCGCACTTTCTGCCGTGATCCCGCCGCCGATCTGCATGCCTCCGGGCCAGGCCGCCAGCGCTCCGGCTGCCTGTTCTTTGTCTGCTTCATATTCCGGTGTCCCGGCAGGATTCAGCATGATGATGTGGCCTCCGGACAGCCGGTCTTTTTGATATAAACTGGCGTAGTACGCCGCGTCGTGCACGGATATGAAATTCTCTACCGCGCTTTTCGTCTGATCGCTCAGGCTGCCGCCCACGATCTGTTTTACTTTTCCGTTATGGATATCGATACAGGGTCTCAGTTTCATACGATCCTCTTTTCGTTTCAATTATACGGGTTAACCTTTGTAAGTAAATTACCACACCTTATCCTTTTTTTCTATAGAAAGGAATTGTCACAGATTATAAATGAATGGCGCGGAGATGTGTTACAATACAAGACATATCACACTTGGGAACTGTGCATGAATCATCTGTACATCCTGCCTGCCCGCATCGCCTGTGTTTTTATCCTCGCACTCGAAAAAATATTCGGCGCAAACTGTAAAGGATATTTGCGCACATTTCCCTGGCAGCGCTGACAGGGCAGGAAGAGCCGGACAGGATGCTGCCGGAGATGAGCCGTTATCGGAAAGAAAACCCCATCGGAGAAAACCATGAAACAGTATCAGGTCAGGGTCAGCCGGGAGGAAGCACTGCGTTACCTCGGTTATCATGGGACAGCAGCGGATCCTGTCGTGACCGGACAGCTGGAGGAGGCCGTCGCACTGCTGGAAAGGATCGCGGTGCCAGCCTGTACCCATACAATATGTGAATTAGTCCGGGAGTCTGCGGAAACATTCCGGTTAAAAGGAACCTCCGTCCTGCTCCGGGGAGAAACCGCCCGTTCCTTTCTTGAAGAGTGCCACTCCTGCGTAATGATGGCGGTGACGATCGGCCGCGGAGTGGATGCAGAACTGCGCCGTCGTCAGATTACGGATATGGCGGGCGCGGTGATCCTGGACAGTTGCGCCAGCAGCGCGGTGGAAAGCGTCTGCGAACAGCTGCAGGCTGATCTTGAAAAGAACTATCAGACGCAGGGAATGTATCTGACTGACCGGTTCAGCCCTGGATACGGGGATCTTCCGCTTTCTTTACAGCCGGAAATCTGTCGTGCCCTTTCTGCTGAAAAACGGATCGGACTGTCCCTGACCGGCGGCATGCTGATGATGCCCACCAAGTCGGTGACTGCCCTGATCGGGATCGCGGACCGCCCGCAGCCGAAAAAACTCAGTGGATGCTCCCGATGTCAGATGAAAGAATCCTGTAACTATAGAAAGGCAGGTGCCACCTGTGCAGAGTAAAAAAAGAAAACAAGAAACGATGCGCCGTCTTCTGGAAAAAGATTTTGTTTATCTCGACGGTGCCACCGGTACGATGTATCAGGCAGCCGGACTGAATCTCGGGGAGCGTCCGGAGACACTGAGCCTGACACGCCCGGAACTGGTCGCGGATGTGCACCGCCAGTATATTGAAAGCGGCAGTGACATTATTTATACAAATACCTTCGGTGCCAATGCGCATAAGCTGGAGGGAACCGGTTACTCTGTCCGGGAAGTGGTGGCAGCGTCCGTCCGGATCGCCAGAGAAACGGCTGCGCGCTGTGCCGCTTCCGCAGAGGACAGAATTTCCCCTGCGTTTTCCGGGCGGCAGGAGTTTTCCGGACCGGCGGGATCCCCCCAGGATGCCCCGTCCCTGCCGGATTCCATGCCTTCCGCAAAACCGGACGGATCGGACGGAATGGACCGTACCCTGGTGGCACTGGATATCGGCCCCATTGGAGAAATGCTGGAGCCGTATGGTACGCTGTCTTTTGAGGATGCTTATGAACTGTATAAAGAGATGGTCCTTGCCGGGGCAGAGGCCGGGGCTGACCTGATTGTTTTCGAAACGATGACAGATCTGTATGAAGTCAGGGCAGCCGTACTCGCCGCGCTGGAGAACAGCGAACTGCCGGTTTTCGTGACGATGACTTTTGAGCGGAGTGGACGTACTTTTACCGGTACCTGTGTGGAATCCATGGCCTGTGTACTGGAGGGACTGGGCGTGGACGCCATCGGCATCAACTGCTCCCTGGGACCGGAGGAAATCTTTCCGCTGGCAGAAAGGCTGGCTGCTGCCACTACCCTGCCACTGATTGTCAAGGCCAACGCGGGACTGCCCGATCCGGAAACAGGAGCCTACAACATTTCGCCGGAAGAGTTCGCGCTTTCCATGGAACAGTATATCCGGCTGGGAATCCGCTTTGTCGGGGGATGCTGCGGCACCAGCCCGGAGTTTGTCCGGGAAATTGTCGCCCGCTACCGGGGACGCGAAGCAGTCCGGAATCGTCCTGTCCCGCGGGTCAGCCGGGTCTGCACACCGACACAGGTGGTGGAAATCGACCGGGTCCGCGTGATCGGGGAACGGATTAATCCGACCGGGAAAAAACGTTTTAAACAGGCCCTGCAGGAAAATGACCTGTCGTATATCCTGAACCAGGGAATCCAGCAGATGGAAGCAGGGGCTGATATTCTCGATGTGAATGTCGGCCTGCCCGGGATCGATGAACCGGCCATGATGGTCCGGGTGGTAAAGGAACTGCAGTCTGTCGTGGATATTCCTTTACAGCTGGATTCCTCCAGTGATGAAGCGATTGCGCGCGGCCTGCGCGTATGTAATGGAAAACCGATTGTGAACTCCGTGAATGGTGACGCGGAGGTCCTGTCGGCCCGGCTTCCGCTTATAAAAAAATATGGAGCGGCAGTGCTGGGGCTGGCTCTGGATTCATCCGGTATTCCGGAAACCGCGGAGGACCGGTACCGGATCGCGGTCAGGATCATTGACGCGGCGCTGGGATATGGCATTCCGAAAGAAGATATTTTTATTGACTGCCTGACGCTGACCGTATCCGCGCAGCAGGCACAGGCGCGGGAAACACTGAAAGCACTCACGATGGTCCGTTCTCAGCTGGGAGTCCATACCGTGCTTGGGGTGTCCAATATTTCCTTCGGACTTCCTTATCGTGATCTGATTAATCATACATTCCTGACGATGGCCATGGATCACGGCCTCGATCTGCCGATCATCAATCCGAATACGGCGTCCATGATGGATGCGGTACGGGCATACAATGTCCTGACCAATGTAGATATCGACAGCGCAGAGTATATCGCCTGTTACGCGGACTATCAGCCGCCTCAGACCGCTGCGGTTCCCGGAACTTCTGTTTCTCAGGTTAGCGTGAAAGCTGAGACGGATGCCGGGATTCCGCCGGGAGGTGAGGAACTGTTCCACGCGGTGGATACGGGATTAAAGGAAGGAACTGCGCAGGCGGTTACAGCGCTTCTTCAGCAGTATGATGAAATGAGCATCATCAACGATTACCTGATTCCTTCGCTGGACCGGGTCGGGGAGCGTTTTGAGAAGGGAACGATTTTCCTGCCACAGCTGCTGAATTCCGCGGCAGCCGCCAGTGAGGGGTTCGAGCTGATTAAAAAGCGTCTGGCGAAAGCGGATTCTGTCGCGGCTTCAAAAGGAAAGATCATCCTCGCGACCGTGAAAGGGGATATTCATGATATCGGCAAGAATATCGTAAAGATTATTCTGGAGAACTACGGTTATCAGGTGCTGGATCTGGGGCGGGATGTTCCTCCGGAAAGGGTGGTGGAGACTGCTGTGAAAGAAGATATCCGCCTGATCGGTCTGTCCGCGCTGATGACGAC
>CAMNJG010000060.1 GCA_946541285.1 uncultured Clostridia bacterium | reverse complement strand
AAAGCGGCGCGTGTGCTGGCGCTGGTGCTGGCCCTGACGATGGTGGTCGGGCTGACCCCGGTCTGGGCAGTCCCGTCAGCGGCACAGGAACCGGCCGTGCTGGGCGGCAGCGGCATCACACTGCCGGAAGATGCGGAAGGCACTTTCCTGGCCTTCGCGGCCAACAGCGTGGTGGACGACACGCCGTCTGCCATGTGGACAGTCGGTGAGCGAGGCCGGTATGCTGTCACGATTTACAGAGCCGGGGATCTGACCGGCCAGACAACCGTGGATTTGCGGACCATTGACAGTTCAGCAGTTTACGGAAAAGATTATGTGATCGATGATTCGCGTTATGAGACAGAAGTAAAGACGACGCAGGGAACCCTCCTGCAGCAGTACGCGAATGATGAGGAAGCCCTCGCGCAGGGGCAGGAGATCCTGGATACCCTGTCCGGACAGATCGCAGACACGCAGGCAGAGAGTCCTGCAGAGGGGGAGGAGCAGACGGGGGAAGCTGCGCTGACAGATGAAATCCCGGCCACAGAAGAGGTTTCCGCAGTAGCGACACCGGGGATTGCCTCTGCAGAACCGGAAGCAGCCGGAGACGCAGCAGAACCGGCGGAAGAAAGTACAGCGGATGACGGCAAAAGCGAGCTGGCGAAAATGAAGGAAGCACAGACCGGGCTCGCGAGCCGTGAGACGGTGGATACGGAATTCCTGCCGCTGGATGAAAGCCTGATCTCCTACATGATTCCGGATGTGGGTTCCGCGGTGGAAAACTCTTCATCGACCCGGCTGACCTTTGAACCGGGAGAAACGGAAAAGAACGTCAACTTTGTGATTCTGGAAGACACAGAATCCGAGGGGGATGAACTGATTTCCTTTGCTCTCTCGGAACCGGAAGGCGCAGCGGTATTTACGCCGTCCGTCATGTCTGTAGCGATTCAGGATGACGAGCCTGTGGAGCATTCGCTTGTGACCTTCACGGATGCGGAATATCAGGCAGAGGGTGGAAAAGTCACTGTAACGGTGACCCGCTCCGGCGCAGACTATTCCCTGGTCACGGCAAGGATCCGTTCCATCGACACGGGCTCCGCCGCAGAGGGAACAAATTACGCCAGTGTAGACCAGCAGCTGGATTTCCGGCCTTACAGCATGGAGGCCACGCTGGAGATTCCGGTGAAAGCCCAGCCGGGAGAGGAAGTGTCCTTTGGACTGCAGCTCTATGACCTGAAGGGTGGCGAAGAAGGAGCCAATATGGTCGCCACGGCAGTGATCCCTGCCGGACCGGAGGAAGTGGCAGCCGGGCTGATGGCTGAGGAGTCTGCAGCTGAACTGATGGCAGCTCCGACGAGTTTGACGATTCCGGGCTTCGGAGTAGAGAGTTATGGGCTTGAGAACGCTGGAAGCGGTACCTTTAAGATCATAGACAATTCTAAAAATCCTCCGCAGGAAGTAGGCATCTATGTCCAGCCGACGGACGCGAACGGAAGCAAAGAGAATTTCGGGGACAGCGGAAGCCGGAAAAACGAATGGGACGGAGGCCAACAGAGACGCCGCATGACCTGGTACAGCGGATGGGCCTGGGAAAGCGGAGGCACGAAGTTTATGATGCCTTTGTGGAATATGCAGAATTACCAGCAGGTTTATCTGGACTATGAAACGGACAGTGATTACGAAGGCAGCAGGGGTGGCTTCACATTTAATATCTATGGTCCGCGTAATACCGTGATTAAACAACAGGCCTTTAGTACAGGTTACAAAGTTTCCAGGGAACTTCGCGGCGGCAAACTGCTGTACCTGGACTATCTGGATTGTCTGGATTCGTTTGGCGGCGCCAAGCTGAATTATAGCAAGGACAAGCTGGTGCCAATGGCATGGGATGTTGCCTCGAACTGGATCAACATCCAGGCCTACTGCGAACGTACGAGCTTTGGCTGTATTGAGCCGGATATTTACGTGTATGGTTACGCAGCCCTGTACCGTCAGTACCGGGTCAGCGTGACACAGCCGGATGCCCTGAAGTATATCGATATCGGCGCGGACGGCAAGGCGGTTCTGAAGGAAAAGCAACCTGCCATGGTATTCCTTGCCAAAGGGCACAATGTCCGCTACCCGTACCAGCAGATCGGGATTACCGATGCTTCGACGGAACCGGGCTCTCCTATCGGAGGGACGCTGAAAGGCTACTATATTAAGCCTTCCGGCACCAATGGCAATGGTTACTACATCGCCACCGATCAAAATGTGATTGACCTGAACGATGCACTGATGAAGGACATCGATAACTATGCCAGGGATAACTGGAATACAAGCGAGTCGATCATGAAAAAAGGTGCCGGCAATGTTTATTACATGGATCTGGAGATCAAACCGGTCTATGAGAGAAACTATATCACTGTCAAAATCGGTCAGAATGATGATGGGATATTCAGCTGGGGTATCCTGGATCCGTCCAATACGGCAGAGATCAATAACATGGGGAAGAGCCTGGGACGGATCTGGTCTGCCCGCCTGGTCAATATCAATAAGGTCAGGGTTGATAAAGACAACGGCACAATCAGCGGGCTGTTCGCGGTGGGAGATACCCTCAACCTGGATGCGGTGCCGGCGCATGAAGACTACGAGTATACCTCCTGTCATTATGAAGGCTTCAAAAACCCGGCTGATACCAAAGCGGAGATCAATCGGGAGCTCTATCAGCACGACCAGGCAACAGACTGGAAAAAACTGGTGCTGACCTGCAGCCGGACCGAGCTGAAACCGCAGTTTACCAATACAGGCAACTGCATTGAAATCCGTTATGAAAACGATGCCGATCAGTACTTCTATCTGAGCCCGCTGGCGACAAGAGCGGAGAAAAACGGCAAGTTTACCGATAAGGATGTCCTGCGCATTGATGACAGCCTGTCCGGGGACCATGTCACTCCGGTGATGGGGAAGGCCTATACGCTTCAGGCGACCCAGAATCCGCAGAACAATGACGGCACGGTCCGTCCGGTCTTTAAGCTGGCGGACGGGACTGTGGTCAAAGGCTGGACAGTGGATGTGATCGCGAAGTATACCTCACGGCAGAATGTGATCACTGTGGGATGGGAAACCTACGATCCCGCAAAAGAAAAGTGGTACAGTCTGGAAGGCCTGGTGAGCTACGACAGTGTCACCGTCCGTCAGAGCAGCCAGGAACTGAAAAACGAACCGGCGAAGGAAGTACTCGTGACAGCAGGGGGCACCCTGACCTCCAGTTACAACCGGAACGGAATGCCGGGAACCATTGTGGCGCGCCAGAGCGCGCAGACGGACAACGCCGGGAAATTTACGATTGATGGTGTCCGGGCGATTCCGGGGGATACCATCTCCATGATGGTCAGCGACAATGGAGTTGTACAGGTGGATTACCGTACCCTGCCGGAGAAGCGGGATGTCCAGCAGAGGACCTTTGACGTCCAGCAGGCGGATCCCGCTTCCAGGAGTAATACCATCGCGCAGCGGACCGAGGACTGTATCGTGGTGGATCTCTCCGCGGACGGCGGCGACGGGAAAGTCGGGCCTCTGGGCATGCCGATTATTACAGGCTATACACCGTTTGTCACAGATGTGCGGTACCATCTGGATGAACATGCAGCGGACAGCCGGAACAATACCGTACCGATCTACGCCGGAGACTATGTCACGGTGGAGGCGGATGTCTCAGTTCCGAAGCTGGGAGACAGGGACGCAGAATTAAAGGAAGTCCGGTTTGTTATTTACAATAAGGACAATGAGGTAAAAGATACCTGGCATGCTACGCAGACAGAGACTGAGGATGGAAAGAAGATGAATACCTGGTCCGTGACCGTGCCATACTCTCCGCCGCAGGATTCGCCATTCATTGAACTCAGCGATGGAGACCGGGTCTATGTCCAGGTGGTCGGTCCGGATCGTTCCATGAAGGTTACCCAGACGGATGATAACGGAAATACGACAGATGAGACGATGACCCTTGAGACACCATATGCACTGCTCAATACCGGTCTGTCCTTCTACACACCGGTAGAAGATGCGGTTCCGCAGAATTTTGAAGTCAAACAGGAGAACCTCGGGACGGCGGATCTGCTGGGAAGTCTGGGCAGCCATGCGGACAGCGGCAAGCTGACCTTTGATAAGGTCTATGCCGACAGCAAGAATAAAGGAACCTCGAACTATACGCTTTATGTCGGCCTTTCTCTGGAAACGGACTTTGACAATTGGAAAAACAACGACGCCGGTGAGAATAAACAATGGGCGAAAGTCAAAGGACTGATGGAAGGAGGAAAGGATGAACAGGCTGAAGAAAAGAAATTTGAGGAACAATGGGATACCGCCAAGAATGAGGATCCGTGGAAAGGCCCACGGGAACAGGCTTTTAGAGATATTGATAACGACACGAGAATGAATGCTGCTCAGAAGCAGGATGCCAAAGACAAGTATGACGAAGGAAAGAAAGGAGAATATGTCAACGGCTGCCAGAAGAAATCCCTGAATGAGTTTGGAAAGGACAATAGAAAAATCACCGGACAGATCAAATTCGTGATGGCCTGGGAGTTTGTCTATGATCCGGATACCAACTCCCATAAGGCGTGGGGATTCGGTCTTCTCATCGGTGGTGTCGGTGGATACAGCCAGACCTTCTATACCGTTTATGTCATTCCGTTCTATCTGAATGTGGACGTCAAACTCAGCATAACCTACGAAGGCGGTATGGCCCTGGAGGCACAGGAAATCTATGCGAAGGAGTTCGCGAAGCAGAGTGACCTGAAGGAATACGACAGTTCCGACTACGGCTGGATTACCTTTGGGGCGGACGGAAAGATCTCGGTAGGAGCCGGCGTTTACGGTATTCTGGGAGCTCGGGGATTTGTTAAATTCAGCTTCCTGGGTACCTTTGCCACGGCGACTGGATGGGATCCGAGCGGTGGCGTCAGCTTGGCCCTGGGCGGCGGGATCGCCGTGGATGCGCTGATCACTTCACTGGAGTGGAGTTATACGGCCGATCCGTGGACGACAGGGTATTACAGCAGGAAACCGGTCAAGAAGGTGAAAGTGGACGACGCCGGAGATGCCGGCCTGCAGAGCGACGGGGAGACACTCCCTGCGGAGAGTGGAGGTACGCTTTCCCTCAAAGCGATCGATGCCGGACAGGAGACGTACAATGCCATCGAAGAGGACAGCGCACAGCTGATGTCGGTGCTGAAACCGAAGCAGGAGGAAACCATCATCGATGGAGCCATGCAGTATGTGCGTCCGCAGGCGGTGGCACTGGACAATGATACGTATCTGATCCTTTTCCTGGAAAATCAGGCGGGAGAAAAGACGGACAGCGGAGAGGTTCGTTCGGAAGCCAACGCATCGGCTCTGGTCTATGCTGTGGCGGATGTGGCAGAAGACGGCCGGATCGTCTGGGATCATGAGACCGGTACGGTCATCGTCGATAATGACGGTATGGCCGATACGACACCGGATGTCCTCCGGATGGGGGATGATATCTATGTCGCGTGGGCTTCGTCCGATCTCGACGGCGCGGATGATCAGGACAGTATTGAGACAACGGAGGGCGCGAAAGCGGCTCTGAGCGGCACCAACCTGAAACTGCAGAAGTTCCGTATGGTGAAAAACAGCGGCCAGGTGACGGGTGTGGAAAAGAGTGGAGAAACCCTTGATGTCACGAATGATCAGTTCCAGAACACGAATCCGCAGCTGGTGGAAGAAAACGGAAACCTGGCTCTGTATTATTTCAAGAATGACCTTAAAAACGTGACGGAAGCCGATGACCTGGTGGATCTGACCGGCAACTACAATACCTGGGCGCGGCGTCTGTATGATACAGACCTGAAACCGCTGGATCAGACCGGTGCCGGCGGAATCACCATCAGCAGAGATGAAGAGCAGCTGATCCGTCTGCAGCTCGACGCGATGACCGCGGACTTCACGGTGGTGGATTATACAGGTCCGGATGGGACACAGTATCGTCTCAGCGCCTATACAACGGACCAGGATGGAAAGACGGACACAGGTGACGACCAGCAGCTGTGGCTGCAGGTGGAGAACCTGACACAGAACAGATCTTATTATCCGATCCCAGTTGATAAAGGCGAACTGGCCAATATCCAGCTCAATCAGGTGAAGATCAAAAACAGGGACGGCAAAGGAAACGATGTCATTCAGGATGATGTTTTCCTCACCTGGGTGGCTGACAGGACTTCCTTTAATACGCTGAGTTTCAACACGCTCTTCCAGGGACTGGAAGCGGAAGAGAATTCCCTTTCTGCGATCCGGAGTCTGTCAGCGGACGAAATCGCGGGCGCGGATTGGGTTCAGAGAGCATACCAGAATGCCGGCGCGGATCCGGACAAGCTGATTACCCTGCGCAGTCTTGTACAGGGCCAGCCGGTCTACGAAACCAGGGAATTCGGTGAGAACGTGACATCCGGTGATGATGAAACGAACAATCAGGGAAACAGTATCTCTGACTATATCCTGATTACCGGTGACGACGGCAATACCTACCTGGCCTGGAGCGATGTCAGCGGCGGCAGCACAAATGCCGGCAGCGAGCTGTGGATGTCTTCGTACTTTACCATCAGCCAGGCTGTCCGGGAACGTTATGACGAACTCAATCAACCTTGGGAAGAGTATGATGCGAAGGTCGCGGCCGATCCGGAAAAAGCGGAGGAAATCGAGGCTCCTGCGACAGAACGTCCGGCAGCACTGCCTGCCACCGGATGGAGCAAACCGGTACAGGTGACGGATTTCCGGCTGATCATGAGCGATGCGGACCGGGAGCAGTATGATGCCCTGATGGCGAAAGAACGATCGAAAGAAGACATGGAAGTTCTTGACGGGCTCAATGAAAAGTACAGCAGAGCGATCGATGAGATGACGGCTGTCGTCAGTCAGGATTCCGGTGCCCTGATTCTGGCCAATACCTATGCGAGGGGCTATTCGGAAGAAAATGGCTATACAGAAGATCAATATAAGCTGACCGCGCTCCGCTGTGTCCCGGATACCAGCCTGGAAGTCAGCGATGTGGCACTAAACAAAGAAGCACCGATGCCGGGTGACAAAGTACAGGTAACCGCCACCGTGGAAAATACAGGGCTTCTGCCGGTAACGGATTATGTGGTCGAGGCAAAAGACAGCAGCGGAACGGTTTACCATCAGGATGTCAGCGAAGCGGCGTCTACTGTCTATGTAGAAGGACAGGATACGATTACGTTTGACTGGACGGTTCCTTCATTTGGCAGCCAGACCGGTCTGACGGTCAGTGTCACCGAAAAGAATCCGAATACCGGACGTACTGATTATGAGACGACCAACAGCCGCACGGTGGAAGTGCCCCGAAAGGGTGTCCTGGCCACTGGCATGCCATATGGACTGCTGGCACGGGACTATGTCAATGAAGCGCTGCGGAAAGGGCAGGATGTTGCGGAATTAAATGAAACCGAAGAACATGACCTCCTGGCCAGTGAAGAATATCTCGCGTTGCTGGATTACTACGGAAGTGCGGACAAAGTCGTCGATGCTTATGCGGAAACGAAGGATGAAGGAACGACACAGACCGTCCGTTACTTCTACGTCTTTGTACCGGCGGGCAATGCAGGAAATGAAACACTGAAGGATCTGGACTTCACAGTTACAGCCAGTGATGACGGACGGAAGATGGGCGAAGCGTTCCTGCCGGAGCTGAAAGCCGGAGAAAACCAGTTGGTTCCGGTACTCATGATCGCCCGGAAAAC
>CAMNJG010000059.1 GCA_946541285.1 uncultured Clostridia bacterium | reverse complement strand
TCTCATTGTTTTATCATAGAAATATCATATTTTTTGAATTATTGGAATCGTCTGCTTTGCTCCTCAGAATGACAGAATGTACTAATGGTTGCGGAAGAACCTGAAAATATTGATAATCTGGAAACAGGAGCGCAGACTTTCCCACGCTCCTGTCATTCTTCCTGGTGTATCCGCAACAAATCTGCAGACAACTCATTCAATCCTGATTTACCGGTTTACTGCAGCTTCACACCGTAGATTTTCTGTCCGCGGGTACCCACGACCAGTGTATCCTTATACACTGCCGGACTCGCCTCGACATTGCTGCCGAGATTCATGTTATCCAGCACCTCGCCGGTCTTTCCGTCGAGCAGATACATATCTCCGATGGAATCGCAGGTGATGACATAGCCTTTTCCTTTTTTCGTATACACCGTCACCGGACTGGACCAGGTATAGGCATTGTCTTCCAGGACCCATTCCTCCTCGCCGGTCTTCTTATTCAGCGCCACGATTTTGCCACTGGATACGGTCGGTGTCTTGGCAACCGGCACAAAGATCAGATCTTTCAGGTCATGTTTCCCGATGGCCAGGGTTCCCTGGACCCCGCCGGAATTACCCTTGACACTGCGGCACTCATAACTTGTACTCCACACGATCTCTCCGGTCTCCGCGTCAATCTTCCAGACCGGAATCTCAGCCGTCGTACTGCTTCGCCAGCCCAGATGGAAACTGGTACTGGTATAAATGTACGGATGCCCGTCTTCCAGTTCCAGGACCGGCGTACAGTTCGTATCGTCCAGTACATCCTGCACCCAGACGGTTTCCAGGGTATTGAGATTGAGGCAGAAAAGATAACCGTCATTGGTCGTAAAGAAGATATGGCCTTTCCAGATGAGCGCGCTGTCCTCCATCCCGAGGTACCAGGAACGGCTTCCGGAATAATGCCATCTCACCGGTTCTTCCGGATCAATCGTCAGGGATCCCTTCTTTTCCTGATACTTTGTATTCAGTTTCATGATATACAGAATCCCGTTTTCCCCCGGATAAATCAGCTGGTCTGTCTCCGCGTCCACAAGCGGGGAACTGTCAAAGAAACTGAGATTGCCGCGCAGGCTGAACGGATCCTGTTTCCCGAACTCATGCATGACCTTGCAGTCCAGGAGATTAATGATAAAAGCATGGCTCCTGCCCAGCTTGCTGTCATATCCACTGCCAACATACAGGATCGGATATCCTCTCGGATCCAGCGCGCCCGCGCCTTTGAAAGTATACCCCAGCTCCATGGCCGGACGGGTCTCTTTTCCGGTTTCCAGCTCCAGGAAATAAATGTGGCCATCCAGGGAGGCGTAAATGACCTCCGTCAGATGATCCTGTTCCTGTGCCCAGCTTTCCATATACATGTGCTGCCGGGTATCTTTTGACCAGGTTACAATCAGCGGCTGGCCGGTCCACCCGTTTCCACTCCAGAATTCGCCGTCCGGCGCGACCAGAGCCGTCGTGTCTTTCGTCCAGGCATCCCCGAACTTCTTTTTCGTGATACTGGCGGTACCATAAGAGGCGGAGTCCCGGAAATTATTTCCACGGAACGTAATGATTCCGTCAACTTCCGTATACTGATCCCCTGTTTCAAAGGTAATTTTTTCCTTCGGCTGATACTCCGAAATATCCGCCAGTGTTTTTCCGTCCACCTGTACCTGTGTGGATTTGATCCGTCTGGCCGGATCCGTACTGTCCACTGCGTGAGGATGGAATTCGTAGTTTTCTTCCGCTTCCTTTTCTCCGCTGTCATCGGAATCCTCCGAAGAATTCTTTTTTCCCTGATCCTTCATTGACGTAATTCCGGTAAGGACCCCACTCGTACCTCTGTGAAGTCCGTCATGCGCCCTTCCATACACTTTTGTCGGCACAAAGTAGATCCCGCCAAGAATCAGGAGAAGGATCAGCAGGATACACAGAAGAGCCTTCCACCGTTTTCTTTTTTTCTTTTTTTCGGAGGAGGAACAGGAAGCATCCTGACCGCCAGCCTGTCCTGAGGATCCCGGATCACCCGTTTCCTTTACGCTTTTTGTTCCCGTTCCGGCAGCGGCCACAGCACCTGCTCCGGCCACTGCGGCAGGAACCGCCTTAGAGGATTCTTTCTTTTCCGTTTTCTGATCTGCCGGTTCCGCAGACTGACCCGCTGATGAAGGATCTGCCTGTGCAGACGCAGGATTCCTCTTAGGGTACTTTTTCTTTGGACTGTTTTCCTTTCCTTTCTTTCCGCCTTCGGGTGACTTCTTTATCTTAATCGTATTCCCCATCGAACCATTCGGACTGTTCTTCGTCGAACCGATCTCTCTGTCTGATGATTTCATACAACCCTCTTTAAATTTCAGTTTTTTGAAACTGCGCGCAAATGAGGAACTGCGCGACGTTCCCTAATCAGTGATTTCCTTCTCTACAACACATTCATTCTTGATCGTGCCGACCAGGCTCTGCAGGCAGTCGATTACATGCGGACGGATGTCACCGCCCACCAGCACGTACATGATGCTGTCGCCGATCTCCAGTTCGCCTTCGTTCAGCCAGACTCTGATATAGTAGATGCCTTCCATTTTTTTCGCTTCCGCGATGGCAGCCTCGACCTTCTCCTGGTCGCTGTCAAAGAAAAGACGGACAACATCCGGCGCGTCGGTCTCTCCTTTCCGGACTTTTGCTTTTGCCGTTTTCCTGACAATTCCATTATGTACCAGGTACATCCCTACTTTGTCGGCATCCGGTGCCTGCTTCGCTTCTGCGAGCCATTCATCCATCGATGGTATACTTTTGCTCATATTCGTTCCTTTTCGTTCCTTTCTAACGGTCTTTACCGGAAACACTGACCTCGGAGATCACGAGGTTTCCCATCTCATTGTCACACCACGGACAGGTCAGATGATTTTCCCCGTTCCAGCAGGTAAATTTTCTGCATTTATTGCACTGTACCAGATTGATGGTGCCACAGTAAGGGCAGCCCGGATACTGTTTGGTATTGTACAGATTGCCATGCAACGAATTCGCCGGAAGCTCTTTTTCATAGGCTTTGCTTTCCTCCACAGGAAACGCCCATGTACGCCACCAGTCGCCATCCTCCATTTTCTGTACTCTCATGCCGTAGATTCCATTTCTTTTACGGCATTTGGCAAATATCACTGCCGCTTCCATATCCCGTTCCTTTCTTTTTCTGTCGATGCGGATTTCCAGAATTCGCCGGAATCAAACGCAGAACTATACCGTGCCTTCCTTTCCTTCATCGACCGTCTGCAGCTTCCGGATTTCTTCCTTTATCTGATCTCTTTCCCGCTCAATCTCCCGGTAGACACTGTCATACTCATCAAACGACGATTTCGCTTCTCTGTGCCGCTCTTCCAGATCCGCGATCTTGTCCTTCATCTCGCTCTGAAGCGTTTCTTCCCGCTCAATCAGGTCATCATATCCGGACAGATCCTTCTTCAGATTATTATATTCCATTTCCCGTCTCGAAATCAGGGTCGACAGATTGCCCATCAGCCCGAGGATATCGTCTGAGAAAAGCTGGGATTTCCATTCCATCTGGTTGGCTCTCTGGAAATCATCATTGAAATATTCCAGTTCCCGTTCTTTATCCGTGATCTGCTCCGAACAGGTATCCCGTTCTTTTTTACGTCTTTCGATCGTATCACCAAGTTCTTCCCGGTATTTTTCGGCATCTGCCAGGGATTTTTCCGCCTCATTCAGCCTTTTCTGAAGAATACTGTGCTTTCGCTGCTTGCTGCGCAGCTGGTCTTCTTTCCAGAAAAGCTGTTCTTCCAGCTGATAGATTTCAACATCCTTCTGAAACTGCGCAGTACAGTCCAGGAGGGAATCCAGGTCGACAATGCCTGCGACGGATACATCATCACCGCTGCCGCTGCTTCCGAATTTCCCGTTTGCACTGAAGTCCGGAAGCCATTTTTCAAGGTGACTCTCAAATGCCGCCGGTTCCATGTTCGCAATCTGGCAGGTCAGATCTTTATAGAAAGTATGTACACCACCCATCACAGAATGACTGCCGCCAATGTCTTCATAAGTATCCCTGTAAGCGTCTTCCACGCCATCTGTCCCGAGATAACAGGCCATCACCGGCGTCCTGGAAAAGCGGATCACTCCGTTGCCATAGCTCTGTACAGCTTCGGCTTCATACTGTTCTTCTGAGACCGCGTCCTTATGACGGTTGTCCCAGTAAACAATACAGTTGCGGAAACTCTCTTTTGCGTCCTGGTCACAGAGACTGGTCGTCGCGTTGTCCTGGCAGCGTCCATCCCACGGAATCGGCTGCTCCGGAATGCCGTTCCGGAAAAAGACTTCACAGCGGCCATCCCCCTGCTGGAGCAGGATCAGGCATCCCGCCAGCTGCAGCGCCGCGATCAGCGTCGTCCCGTAAATATGGGAATCCAGTTCCTCAGACGCTCCGGCAGGCGGAACATTGCCATCCATCTCCGCCGCGGTCGGCGGATTCTGACGGTAATCCTCTGAAATCCGGTCATACCATCCTTTGAGGATCGTGTCCGTGAGGTGGCGGATCGTCATCTGGCGATAACGCTCGGAAAGGATATCCTTGTAAAAGCGATCCTCGGTTTCCCTGGACAGCAGCATGGCTTCCGCGAACTGTTTCATACATTCCATCGCCACTTCCACGGCGGCTTTCGCGCCGGTCGCGCTGCGATAACAGGATTTCGATCCGTGTCCATCCGCGACAGCCGCCAGATGATACTTCCCGTTTTCCGCTGAAAAAGAAGCCGACGCGTCTTCGCAGGAAAGGTGGTTCAGAATATGGAGGTGTCCTATGGACGTTTCATGAAATGTATATATCTGGCTCATGCTCAGACTCCTTCGCCTTACCAGTCATCATCATCCCATCCAACATCTTCTTCGTCCCATACCGGTTCCGGATCATACTCCGCGCGATCAAGAGTTACGGTTGCGTTCTTTGGAATGTTCAGTTCTTTCTTTGCCTGATTGACGATATCCCCGCCGGTATTGACCGCCTGCGTCGTCGCGGACTGTGACACCAGCATGGAGGCTGTAACTGAAACAAAGCGCATCAGTCTCTTGAAAAGCTCCAGATCGGTCGTCTTGATGACCGCTTCACTGTTTCCGACAACAGAAGAAAGCATCTTGTAATCCGGATCATCCCCGATCGCGAAGCCGATCTTGGTCCCGCGGGCAAACCAGCGGTTTTTGCGGATCTCCTGCAGGGCTTTCGCGTAATCATCGGTCGCGTAGCCATCGGTCATGAAAATGATCACCGGCATCAGTGCCCCTGTCATCGAATTCAGGAATTCGTGACGGGACAGCTTACTGTTCAGCTCTTTCAGCGCCGCGCCGATATCCGTCAGGCCGCCTGCCTTCAGATATTCATATTCAAAGTCCTCTTCAAGATCTTCCGGACCATTGGAAGTGATCCAGTTGCAGCCGGAATTGAACTCCATCACCGCGATCTTCATTTTCGCGTCGCCATTGCTTCTGGCCAGCGTTTTCAGCGCTTCCGTACATTCTTCCATCGCGTGGTTCAGCGCGCTGATTTTCGCGCCCTCCATGCTCCCGGAAGTATCCAGTACATAGAAGACATGCAGTTCCTTACGAGGGCTTTCCGATAAATTATTAATCTGAGGCATTTTCTTCCTCCTTCTCATTTGCTCTGATTGTGATGGATTCTTCACCGGTATCAAACACGATGCCATCTTTCAGTGGAATGACTTCCTCCGGTGCCACCTTACGGGACGTACCTTTCGTCGTGATGGCATCCCAGCGCTTTTTGCTCTTGTTCCGGATTCCCAGCGCGCCGGAATCTTTTTTGGCGACAACCTGTGCCACCGGCGTCAGGGCATCGGTTTCGTCACAGACACCCAGCTGGCAGCGGTAAATCCTGCTGTCTTTAATGGCCGGAATGCTGTACTGGCTGAGTTCCAGACGGAACGGGATGTCCGCCTTACGGCCGCAGACTTCGCAATCGCACGGTTCCCCCTGCTGTGTGAAGATTTCGTTGCCGCATTCACAGCGGACGATTTCACTGCGGAATCTGGTCAGCACATTAAGCCACTCAATCTCACTCGGTCTGGCCGAAGGTTTCTGCAGTGCCTTCTGGCTGAACGCCGACAGGAAAATATTCTTTACATAATCCGGCAGGTACTCCCATACCGTAATCGAATTCTGGTGGATTACCGGATGCGGCCGGTTGCTGTCGTTGTCAGGATCCCACATAAACAGTGGCTCACTGCCGTACAGCTTCTCCTGCAGCGCCGGCGTCAGACCCGGGACCAGGTACCGCTCACCTTCCAGCGGATGATTGAGGCAGAACAGGATATACAGGATAACCGACATGGAAAACCGGTCACTCAGACTGTCCGGTTTGTTCTTTTTCAGGACGATCTCCGGTGCCATATAGCGTGGCTTCCCGATGATCCCGGTTTCCACACCATCCGGTGCCACATTATCATTATCACAGATCAGCACTCTTCCGGTCTGAGGATGGATGAAAAAGTTGCCATCATTCAGATCCTGGTAGCTGTATCCTTTATTATGCAGGATCCGGAACGCGGAAACGATGCTCATGGCGGCATCGATAATGGCGCGGTAGGACTGGAATCTTACGTGGCACAGCATATAGTCTGTCACCTCATAATATCCGTCCGGACGGAGATCCATAATGTAGCCGAATGTGCCATCAGCCCATTCCGTGATATCCAGCGGCCAGAGGAATTCCGCGCTTGGCGCTCCCCTCATGACATTCTGCTTGATGTTCTCATAAAACGCGTCCGGGCTTGCTCCCATACTGCTCTTTTTATACCACTTGAGCGCTTTTTTCTCACCGTTGAAGTCCGCCATGTAGACACAGCCCTGACCACCTTCTCCCAGGAATTTTTCCACAGTGACAGTTCCGCCAAAAAGAGTTTTCACCTGAAAACCATTTTCCAATCTCTCATTCATCGCCCACTTCTCCTGTTATTTCATTTCTTTTGCCAGAGCCGCGATCTGTGCTTCCTCCGCTTCCGTCATTGCTGAACGGATCGTGACGGTCGTTTCCGCGTATTCGATATTTTTGCTTTTTTCAAATGCGGCTTTCATAATCTTCGCGGCATTTGGCGCCCATGTTCCGTTTTCGATAAACGCGAGTTTTTTATTCTGGAAATCTCTTTCCAGCAGATCGTCAATGAAATGCTTCATAAACGGGAAGATATCATTATTATACGTCGTTGTCGCAAGTACGACTTTTCCGTAACGGAACGCGTCTTCGACACATTCCGCCATGTCTTCGCGGGCCAGGTCATTCACGACTACTTTCGGGCAGCCTTCTTCTTCCAGCTTCTCTGCCAGGAGACGGACTGCCTTTTCTGTATTTCCGTAAACGGAGGTATAACAGATCAGGGTTCCTTCTGTTTCCACACCGTAGGAAGACCAGGTATTATACAGATCCAGGTAATATTCCAGATTTTCCGAAAGGATCGGCCCGTGGAGAGGACAGATGATCTGAATATCCAGGGCCGCTGCCTTTTTCAGCACGGTCTGTACCGGTCTGCCGTACTTGCCGACGATGCCGAAATAGTACCGTCTGGCTTCACAGGCCCAGTCCTCATCGGTATCCAGTGTCCCGAACTTCCCGAACGCGTCTGCGGAAAACAGTACCTTTGCCGTGGAATCATAGGTAAACATAACTTCCGGCCAGTGAACCATCGGAGCGAAAACAAAAGTAAAAGTATGCGCGCCTGTCGTCATCGTTTCCTGATCCTTT
>CAMNJG010000058.1 GCA_946541285.1 uncultured Clostridia bacterium | reverse complement strand
ATCAGGAGGTTTCATTTTGGGATATATTAAAGATAAAAACGATTACAATGGATACGGCGTTGCTTCTGATGGCAGGGGCGCGACGCTGACAGCCGCCATCGAAGACGGAGCTTCGGAAATTACGATTCCGGCATACTGGGACGGAGTCCCTCTGAAAAAAATCGCGTTCGGGGCATTCCGCGGCAATACGGATCTTGTAAAAATCACCCTTCCGGATACAGTCGAAACGATCGAAAGCAACGCGTTCCGGGCATGTCCGAGTCTGGAAACAGTCGTTCTGTCCCGGAGCCTGCGGACACTGGCGCCCTATTCGTTCGCGTCCAATCCCCGCCTGAAAAGTGTCACGCTTCCCAGTTCCATCATGTCTTTTAACGCCAAAGCCTTTGATAAATGTCCGGCCCTGACGGATTTTATCGTCTATGACATGAATAAGGGAGGGACAGAATCCAGGAGATTTGTCGTCGCCCGGATCAACGAAAGCCGCCGGGTCAGTTATATGAACGCGTCCCTGATCTATTTCGACGCGTACAACATGCGGAAATACGACGAAGGATACGGGGTACTGGCAGAATTTGATGACCGCTTCAACATCGCGGAATACCGTCTCCGCAACCCGGACCAGCTGGATGATTATATGCGGAGGGTCTATGAAAACGAAATTTATCAGTCCATCCCCCGTATCATCCGCGCGGATCAGGTGGATAAGCTGACGGCAGCCGGGGATCTGGACATCATTACAGAAACCAGGATCGACGACTACCTGGAAATGGCCAGTGACGGCAAATCCAACTGTCTGGCCTACCTTCTCCAGTACAAGGAAGAACACTTCGGAAAGCATACACTGGAATTTGATCTGTAAAAAAGAACGGGCTGCCGCGCTGACATTTCTCATGTCTGCCGCGACAACCCTTTTTTCTGCAAAGCCAGTTTCCAGTTTCTGTATTTTTATGTATTCAGATAAGTCCGGAGCAGCGTATCACAGGCACGGGTGACGATGGCCGCCGCCTCTGCCCGTGTAAAATATGCCTGCGGATCAAAGCACCCGTCACCTCTGCCAAGAATCATATTCCAGGAAGCCAGCTTCCGGATCGCTTCCCGTGACCACACAGAGGCTTCTCCCATATCGGAAAACGGAACTGTCTCATGATCTTCCACTGACGCCTGCTGCCTGACCACAAAATTGCACAGCATCACTGCCATCTGTTCCCGGGTGATCAGCGCCTCCGGATCGTAACCTTCCATTCCGTCCGTAATCCCTTCCGACTGCGCCCAGGCCGCGTAAGTCGTGTACCAGGGACCACTCTCCGCGTTCTGGATCCCTGCTCCGGCACAGTTCGACAGCATCGTCATGAACATCGCCTGTGTCGTTGTCCCGTCCGGACGGAAATACGCGTCTCCCATCCCACGCATGATCTCATTGTTCACCGCGAAACGGATACTGCTGTATCCCCAGTGATCACGGATATCCGCGAAAAGCAGCCGGATCACCTCTGTCGAAAAATCATCTGCCACTGTCTGAAAATGACCATAGGAAAAAAAATCCAGAGTCGAATCAAAATAGGTATCGACACAATCCGCCTTGATTCCGCTTCCTTTATAATAGATACTGCGGGAATCCCAGGTCGGATCCATCAGCACCCAGCGGTTCCCAAGATACGCTTCCACCCACGCGTGGTTCTGACCGGCACCGCCGGAAACTTTTTCCTGATCCCATTCTTCATCAACTCCGGTCAGCGCGTATCCGATCACCGTCCGCGCGGGAATCCCACTGGCCCTGAGCAGGGCCACCGTCAGATCGGCATACCCCTGACAGACCGAAGTCTGCTTGTTCAGTGTCCCCACCGCGTCAATAAACAGGTTATTCCCGATCATAATATTATCCGAACGCTCCGCGTCCACGTCATAATAAATATTATCCGCCACCCAGTCGTGGATGGCTTTCGCGCGCCCGTAGGCGCTGTCAATGCCATCGGTAATCTGATGTGCCCGGCTGATGATCCTGCTGTCCTCGCTCTGTACCAGATAGGAAACCTTCAGATAATAATAAAGCGCTTCCACGGACTGGTCCTTCTGGCTGTAATAACGATGATAGGCATCATACGCCGCGGATTTCTGGAGGGACGCCATCCCACCGGCGATCCGGATGACATAGCCCAGCCGGTCTGTCAGGATCTCCGTCGGGATCACGCCATCTGACGACTTCCAGAGCTGAAGATAATAAATTCCATCGCGAAGCGCGGATGTACGGAGGGTGACCGTTCCGGATACGACCTTCTGCATACTGCCTGTTTCCGTGATCCCGGTATCCCCGGACAGCAGGCCCAGCCTGACATAACTGAAGTCCGGACGCTGAGGCACGGTGACATTGATATGGTTTCCCTGTGTTTCCACAAGAATACTGCAGTCCCTGCAGCATGAAGACTCCACAGTATCCGCGCGCACATCCCATACAGGCAGAATCAGGGAAAAACACAGCAGAAAGGCGATGATCCGACATAACGCATGCTGGTATCTGTATATATTGTTCTTTTTCATCCCGTTCATATACAGACCCCCCGGCTTTCCGTTACATTGGCCGCTCATCAGGAGCTGCACAAACTGTAAAGGTTATCTGCGCACACTTCCCTATAACTCGTCATCATTTTCCAGGATAACCTGCTCCATGGAACTGACGTGAATCCGGATCCGCTTCGGGACAATTTCAATGTCGAGAGGAAGCGGCGCTCCGATTTCGCCATCTACATCTGTACTGATCTCCTCTTCCGAATCAATATGGATCCTGCTTGTCTGGAAATACAGGACATGTTCATTATCCGGATGCTTTCCCTGCAGCACATCCAGAGCCAGAAGAGGAAGCTCCAGAAAACTGGTTTCCTTAAAAATAATGACATCAAAAACGCCGTCATTGATCGCAGAGTTCACACCGAGCCTGCGGAATCCTCCCGCAGAAGTCCCGTTCAGGACGACCATGAAAAAAATACTTTCCGTGAACTTCCGGTCATCCGCTGTAATGGTCACACGGACCGGCTTCAGTGTACGCAATTCCGAGAGCCCCTTCAGATAATACGCGAAAATTCCCAGCGCGTTCTTCATGCTGGAATCGGTTTTCTGACTGACATCAATGACCGAACCAACTGCCGCGACATTGACAAAATAACGATCATTACAGCGTCCGATATCCGCTGTCACGTAGTTTTCTTCGGTCGCAATCTCCAGCATCCCATCCAGATCCGTCGGGATATTAAAATAATGCGCGTAATCATTGGCCGTCCCCGCCGGAAAAATCGCGATGGGGAGTTGACATCCCGCATTCATCATGGCATTGACCACGATATTGATGGTCCCGTCACCTCCGGCCGCGATAATTTTACTGTATTCCTCCTGATTCATCGTCAGCAGGATATCTTCAATACTGGTATTATCATCCGCGCGGACAGGGATGACCATCTGCTGGATTTCCTGAAATTTTCTTACAATCTTATCCAGATTGTTTTTGAACATCCCGTCACCGGAACGGGGATTATAAAACAGCAGTACTTTTTTCCTGCGGACAGGCCTGTGTTCTGTCCGCGAATCTGCTGTCGGTTTCTTCTGAACCGTTTCCATCAGCTGTCCTCACCTTCAAACAGGCGGCGCACCGGGCCCATCAGATACAGTGATCCCGCCCAGACCACCGCGTCATATGCCTGCAGTGACCTTACAGACGCGTCAAAAGCCTCTCTGTAATCATCATAAATCCCTATCACAAACGCGCCTGCCCTGCCAAAAGCATCCGCCAGATCATAGGCGGGCATCCCGCGCTCTACCGGAACAGATGTACAAATCACATCACAGTGAAGCTTTGTCAGCATTTTTGCCATCTTGTCGTATTCTTTATCCCTGAGAATGCCAACACACAAAAGAATGTTTTTCCCGTCAAACAGTTCATGGAGCGTATAGGCCAGCGCGCGGGATCCACCATAGTTATGCGCCCCATCCAGGATAATATAGCACGGATCGTCGTACAGCACTTCAAACCGGGCCGGCTGCACCGCTTCTTTCAGACCGTTCCTGACGGCTTCTTCCGGAATCCGGTAACCACTGCGTATCAGAGAGTGGATAATATGAAGCGCGCAGACAGCGTTTTCCACCTGATGCATTCCCGGCATCGTCAGTTTGAGATGATCATAACGAACCATGTCATCATCCATCTGGAAGGAAACGCTGAAGGAATAACCGGAAATATCCTGTACCACATCGGTAATCTCCGCTTCCGTCACATCATAAAACGGCGCGTCCAGCTGCCCTGCTTTCTGCTTCACTACATTCCTGGCTTCTTCATCTTTTACCGAGGCGATGACCGGAACCCCCTGCTTCAGGATTCCGGCTTTCTGCTCCGCGATTGCCGGCAGAGTATCTCCCAGTACTTCCATGTGATCAAAATCAATGGAGGTAATCGCAGTGACTTCCGGACGCTCAAAAACATTCGTGGAATCACCAACACCTCCAAGCCCTACTTCCAGAACAGCGACATCAATGGCCTGCTCCGCGAAATACAGAAGACCTGTCGCTGTCACTACTTCAAATTCCGTAGGGGAGTCCAGCCCCTCGGCAATCATCTCCTCTGCCCTGGCCAGCACCGTTTCAGCGCAGCGCGCCAGATCTTCTTCAGAAATCTGCCTGCCCGCGCACTGGATCCGCTCGGTAAATTTTTCGATATAAGGTGAGAAAAATCCCCCCGTACGGTATCCCGCTTCATTCAGAATCTCATACAGAAACCGGCATACGGATCCTTTCCCATTGGTTCCGGCCACATGGACAATCCGCAGCTTCTGATCCGGATTTCCCAGTCTCTTCAGCAGTTCCCTGATCCGTTCCAGACCCAGTCTGGAACCAAACCGCTGATAGGTATGTATTTTTTCCAGCGCCTGTTCGTAAGTCATATTATCTGATCTTCTCTTCCACTACGGCCAGTCTCTCAATGACCTTTGACAGCATTTCCTGATATTTCGCCTGTTTGTCACGCTCCGCCTGCACCACCTGTTCCGGTGCTTTGCTGACGAAACCACTGTTGGAGAGTTTTTTCTCCACACGGGATACTTCGCTTTCCAGCTTTTCCTTCTCTTTCAGCAGACGTTCTTTTTCAGCTGCGTACTCTACCAGTTCTTCTGTATTGATGAAAATTTCCGCGCCCGTCATGACACCGGACATCACATCTTCGGTCAGTTCCTGACGGTCATGGATGTACGTGATTTCCGTCACGCCGGCCTGCGTCATGATATGTCTCTCCACAGCACGGAACTGCGCTTCCTGTTCCGCGTCTTTCGCAAGGATCACCGCCTTGACCTTCTTTGACGGAACAGTCCCTGCTTCCGAACGGATATTCCGGATCGTCCGGACCGCTTCCATGGCCGTTTCAATGGCTGCTTCTTCCTGAGGGAAAGAGAACTTTTCGCTGAATTCCGGCCATTCCTGGCGAATCAGGAAACCTTCCGGATTCCGTGGGGATTTCTCAGCCTCCGTTTTCGGCAGCGCGGACCAGATTTCTTCAGTAATAAACGGCATAAACGGATGCAGCAGGATCAGCAGGGACTTGAGGCAGTATGTCAGCACCGCTCTCGCGATCTGCTTGTCTTCCTCGTCTTCCCCATAAAGTCTGCTCTTGACAAACTCAATATACCAGTCACAGTAGTTGTTCCAGATCAGGTCATATACTTTCTGGGACGCAAGGGCCAGCTCAAATTTTTCCATGTTTGCCGTGATTTCCGCAACTGCCCCGTTCACAGTGGAAAGCATCCACTGATCTTCTTCCTTAAGCGGCAGGCCCTCAAAACCATGTTCCGCAGAAGCGGCCGGAAGGAATTCGCCCTGCTCATCGGTAATATTCATGAGGGTGAATCTGGACGCGTTCCAGAGTTTATTGGCAAAATTACGCGCAGCTTCCAGCTTGCCCAGAATGAAACGCATATCATTGCCCGGCGTCACACCATTCATCAGCATGAACCGCAGCGCGTCCGCGCCGTACTGCTCGATAATCTCCAGCGGATCAATACCGTTCCCGAGGGATTTGCTCATCTTGCGGCCTTCCGCGTCACGCACCAGCCCATGAACATATACATATTTGAATGGAATCTCTCCCATCGTCTCGATACCGGAGAAAACCATACGGATGACCCAGAAAAAGATGATATCGTAGCCTGTGACCAGCACACTGGTTGGATAAAAATAATCCAGATCTTCATTTTTTTCCGGCCAGCCCAGAGTCGAGAACGGCCACAGGGCAGAACTGAACCAGGTGTCGAGTACATCCTCATCCTGATGGAAATGCTTTCCGCCACACTTCGGGCAGACTTCCGGCGCTGTTTCCGCGACCACGATCTCTCCGCAGTCCTCACAGTAATATGCCGGAATCCGGTGTCCCCACCAGAGCTGACGGGAAATACACCAGTCATGGATATCCTCCAGCCAGTGCAGATAAATTTTGCTGAAACGTTCCGGAACCAGTTTCAGGTCCCCGTTCTTTACAGCTTCTTCCGCCGGTTTCGCCAGTTCCTTCATTTTGACAAACCACTGATCCGAAATCATCGGTTCCACAGCAGAATGGCAGCGGTAGCATTCTCCTACCGGGATGATCTTTTCTTCGGTCTTCACCAGATACCCTGCCGCGTCGAGATCCGCGATCAGGGCTTTCCGGCACTCATAACGGTCCATTCCTTCGTATTTTCCCGCGAGGCTGTTCATCGTAGCGTCATCATTCAGGCAGGACCATTTCGGAAGGTCATGGCGTTCCCCGACTTCAAAGTCGTTAGGGTCATGGGCCGGTGTAATCTTTACCGCGCCGGTTCCCTTTTCAGGATCCGGATATGGATCTGTGATCACCTCAACTTCCCGGTCGACAACAGGGACAATCACTTTCTTTCCGACCAGAGCCTTATAGCGTTCATCATCCGGATGCACCGCCACCGCGCAGTCACCAAACATCGTTTCCGGACGGGAGGTCGCTACCGTAATGCCTTCGCTGCCGTCCACACCCGGATAGCGGATATAATAATACTTCGCGCTGACATCATTATGCTCGACTTCCGCGTCAGAAAGGGAGGTCCCACATTCCGGGCACCAGTTGATCAGGCGGTTGCCCCGGTAAATCAGCCCTTTGTTATGCAGGTCGACAAACTGTCTGACCACTGCCCTGCTGCAGCCTTCGTCCATTGTAAACCGCTCACGTTTCCAGTCACAGGATGCCCCCAGCTTGCGGATCTGTTTTGTAATCGTACTGCCGTATTCTTCTTTCCAGTCCCAGACACGCTTCAGGAATTCTTCACGACCCAGTTCTTCCTTGGTTTTTCCCTCTTCCTCGCGGACTTTTTTCACGACCTTGACTTCCGTCGCGATACTGGCGTGATCGCTGCCCGGAATCCAGAGAGCATTATATCCCTGCATCCTGCGCCAGCGGATCAGAACATCCTGCAGGGTCTGGTCCAGCGCGTGGCCCATATGCAGCTTCCCTGTGATATTCGGCGGTGGCATCACAATCGTAAACGGTTTACGATTGTGATCCTGATCTGCCTCAAAAGCGCCATTCTGCTCCCATTCATCGTAAATCCGCTGCTCGAACTCCGATGGATCGTAGGTTTTGGAAATGTTTTTTGCCATACTGATTACTTCTCCTTCATGAATATTTCTGGAAACGGGCTTCCCCATCGTTAATAACCTTAATATATAATTTTACCGCTGTTTGGTATATGCGTCAAAATGTATTTCGCTCATGCTGATTTTATGCAGATTATT
>CAMNJG010000057.1 GCA_946541285.1 uncultured Clostridia bacterium | reverse complement strand
TACTGTTCACCGATCGGCCAGTTTATTCCCAAAACGCTGCATCAGGTGAGACTGTTTTGTTTTGGGGACCCTTTTCAAAACGTTGTGCGTTTTGAAAAGGCTGTCCCCAAAACTGTGATACTGCTATAAGCAGCGTTTTCTCATATAATTCTGGCCGACCACTGAATTGTAACCTGGCATAACCACCCGGTGACAGTTCACAGGGAATGCGGTTGACAAATAAATGCGGCCTGTATATAATCAGAACAATATAGATAAATGCGAAGACGGAGTTATTACAGATCATTTCCCGCGTTTCAGAGAGCCGGCGGCTGCTGCGAGCCGGTACGTTTCCGGTCTGTCAAGCCTCACTCCTGAGCAGCGTTCCTGAAGGACAGTAAGGGACGACGGCGGGCCCCGTTATCATGGTCATGAGCTTGTCAGAGTTCAGTGAGAGACCGCGCCTGGCGCGGTAAGCAGGGTGGTACCGCGGTAGAATGATGATCGTCCCTGGAGTCATACAGCGTGGCTTCAGGGATTTTTTAATGCAGTCAGTCCGGATCCCGGCAGCGTCAGCGCATATCAGGACAGACTGCGCAGGAGGTAAACAGATGAAAACGATCCGTATATTTGATACGACACTGCGTGATGGGGAGCAGTCACCGGGCTGCAGCATGAACGCGAGAGAAAAACTGGAGATGGCCAAGCAGCTGGAAAAGCTCGGCGTGGACATCATGGAAGCCGGTTTCGCGGCATCATCTCCGGGGGATTTCAATTCCGTCAAATCCATCGCGGACACCATTAAAGACAGCACCGTGGCATCGCTGGCCAGAGCGGTTCCGGCAGATATCGAAAAAGCCGGCGAAGCGGTAAAGGGAGCAGTCTCCCCACGGATTCACACTTTTATCGCCACGTCACCGATCCATATGAAGTACAAACTGATGATGGAGCCGGACGCTGTCATCGAAAGTGCCGTCAACGCGGTAAAACTGTCGAAAAAATATGTATCCGATGTTGAATTTTCCGCGGAGGACGCGACCAGGAGCGATACCGATTTCCTGGCGAAGATCGTGGACGCGGTCATCAAAGCCGGCGCGACAACCATCAACCTCCCGGATACCGTCGGCTATACAACACCGGAGGAATTCACCCGTTTCCTGCTGGAAGTCCGGGAAAAATGCCCGGCACTGGATGATGCCATCCTGTCCGTACACTGCCACAATGACCTGGGGCTGGGTGTCGCCAATTCCCTGTCCTCGATCGCGGCAGGCGCGGGACAGATCGAATGTACGATCAACGGCATCGGGGAACGCGCGGGCAACGCGGCGCTGGAAGAAATCGTCATGGCGATGAAGACCAGAAAAGATCTGTATGACGCGGATACACGCATTGTCACGAAGGAAATCATGCGTACCTCGCAGATGCTCACCCGGATCACCGGTGTGAAGGTCCAGCCGAACAAGGCCATCGTCGGAGAAAACGCGTTCGCGCACGAAGCCGGCATCCATCAGGACGGCGTGCTGAAGAACAAGCAGACCTATGAGATTATGACGCCGGAATCCATCGGGATCACAGAAAAGAATCTGGTTCTCGGCAAACACTCCGGCAGAGCCGCCCTCAAAGCCAGAATCGAGGAACTCGGCTATGAAATCAGCGAAGAAGAACTGTCTGTAGCATTTGAAAAGTTCAAGAATATCGCGGACAAGAAAAAGGAAGTCTACGACAGCGATATCGAAGCCATCGTCACGAAGGAAACCGTACAGGTGCCGAAGACCTACGAGCTCGTCCGTTTTGTTTCCAACAGCGGGAATACGATTACGGCGACCACGATTGTCTGCCTGAAGATCGACGGCGAAGAGATCGAAGAAGTCGGTGTCGGCGACGGTCCGATCGACGCGGCCTTTGACGCCATGAGCAAGATCGTCGGCAGGAAGCTGGAACTGGAGGATTACAGTCTCCGGTCCGTCACAGAAGGTGAGGACGCCCTGGGCGACGCGACCGTCATCCTGCGTGATCCGGCGTATCGCAAGAAAACCATGCGCACCAAGGGCAGGGGTCTCAGCACTGACGTCATTGAATCCAGTCTGACCGCGTATATCAATGCGCTGAATAAACTGATCTACGAAGAAAAGATCAACGAAGAGAGAAACTGATCAGAACAGAGAAACCCGGCTCCTGCACAGGAGCATAAAAGGAGGAAGCAGAGTTATGGGAATGACCATGACACAGAAGATCCTGGCAGCGCACGCGGGCCTGGATCATGTGGAGGCCGGCCAGTTCATCGAAGCAAAGCTGGACGCGGTTCTGGCCAACGACATCACCGGACCGGTAGCAATCAAAAACCTGCCGGGGATGGGAGCGGAAAAAGTCTTTGATCCGGACAGAGTCTATCTCGTACCGGACCATTTCACACCAAATAAAGATATCAAGGCAGCGGAACAGTGCAAAATCGTCCGTGATTTCGCGCATGCCCAGGAGCTGACCAATTACTTTGAAGTCGGCAGGGTCGGCATCGAGCACGCGCTGCTGCCGGAGCAGGGACTGGTCACCGCCGGCGACGTAGTGATCGGCGCGGACTCCCATACCTGCACTTACGGAGCGCTGGGCGCGTTTTCAACCGGTATGGGCTCGACCGATATCGCGGCAGGCATGGCCCGCGGTATTTCCTGGTTCAAAGTACCGTCGGCCATGAAATTTGTCCTGACCGGGAAGCCGTCCCGCTGGGTCAGCGGCAAGGACGTGATCCTTCACATCATCGGCATGATCGGTGTGGAAGGTGCCCGTTATAAATCCATGGAATTTACCGGAGACGGCCTGCAGTACCTCAGTATGGCGTCCCGTCTGTCCATGGCGAACATGGCCATCGAAGCTGGTGCCAAAAACGGCATCTTTGAAGTGGACGACATCACCCTGGCTTTCCTGAAGGAAAGAGAAAAAAGACCACCAGTGGTCTTCAAAGCGGACGAAGACGCGGAATACGATGAAACCATCGTCATCGACCTCAGCGAGATCCGTCCGACGGTCGCGTTCCCGCATCTTCCGGAAAATACCAGAACGATTGATGAAGTCGGCGACATCCGGATCGATCAGGTCGTGATCGGTTCCTGCACCAACGGTAACCTGGACGACATGGGGATGGCGGCAGAAGTACTGAAAGACCGGAAGATTGACGACAATGTCAGATGCATCATCATCCCGGCGACACAGCACATTTACCTGGAGTGCATCCATCGTGGCTGGGCGGAAATCTTCATCAAAGCAGGCGCGGTCTTCTCGACACCGACCTGCGGCCCGTGCCTCGGCGGCCACATGGGGATCCTCGCGGCCGGAGAACGCGCGGTGTCCACCACAAACCGGAACTTTGTCGGCCGTATGGGACACGTGGAGTCGGAAGTCTATCTCGCCAGCCCGGCAGTCGCCGCGGCGTCAGCGGTGGCAGGCAGGATCGCCGGCCCGGAAGAACTGTAAATCAGGAGGTGCCACATGGGACTTGTTTATAAATATGGAGATAATGTCGATACGGATGTCATCATCCCTGCCAGATATCTGAATACTTCGGATCCGGAGGAACTGGCGAAGCACTGCATGGAGGACATCGACGCGAAATTCGCGGGTTCGGTGAATAATGGGGATTTCATTGTCGCGGACAAGAACTTTGGCTGCGGTTCCTCCCGGGAGCACGCGCCGATCGCGATCAAGGCTTCAGGAGTCAGGTGCGTGATCGCAGCGTCTTTCGCCCGGATTTTCTTCCGCAACTGCATCAATATCGGACTGCCGATCATGGAATGTCCGGAAGCCGCGGAAAAGATCGAGGCTGGTGACGAGATCGAGGTCAACTTCGATACCGGCGTGATCACCAACCAGACAAAAAACGAAACCTACCAGTCACAGCCGTTACCACCGTTCCTGCAGAACCTCATCGCCCAGGACGGACTGGTTAACTACACAAAGAGCAAGCTGGGAGAAAACGCGTAAAACGAAAGCGTGAAAGAGTGTCAGGTATGTATTTCCTGGTTCGGCTGACGTATCTGCGCCGGAAGGGGACGACTGACCCACATACAGTATAGGGTAAATGATATTGAATTCTGTGCGTCCTGCCAGGCTTCAAGTACATGACCACTGGTTTGAAGAGAAGTCCAGGGACAAAACGATATATTGTTTACTATAAAAATACAGAGAAAAAAGGCTCCGGCCGTGTCTTCGTCTTCGTCAGGAGGAAAGGCCGGTCCGGGGCTTTTCTGATGAAAAAGGAAACCCTGTGCCGGACGTGGACTGTGCGCGAAACAGGGCAGGGGCGCTGGCCGGAATCGTATGACAACAGCAAAAAGGGCCATGGAACGGAAACCGGAATCCGGTCCGCGGCCGGAAATAGAAGGAGGCAGGAAAACCATGCGGGAAATTACAGAAAAAGAGGTCTGGAGCCGGATCCCACTCAGGGAAGAGGACAGCCACAAAGGCGTTTTCGGAAAATTGCTGATCGTCGCCGGCAGCAGAAAATACAGGGGTGCGGCATCCCTGGCGACGGAAGGCGCCCTGCGGAGCGGTGTGGGGATCACCGTACTGGCATCCGTGGAGGAAATCTATATGGGTATCCAGGGACGCATGCCGGAGGCCATCTGCCTGCCGTGCGCGCCGAACGCTTCGGGCAGTATTTCCTCCGCCAATTCTTCGATGCTGATCAATGAGCTGTCCCAGGACTATACCGCGCTGCTGGTGGGGCCGGGGATGGTCAACTGCCCGGATACCCGGGAACTGGTACGTTCCCTGGTACCGGCCGCCGGCTGCAACGTGGTGCTGGACGCGGACGCCCTGAATGTCTGCGCCCAGGCCGGACTGCCGTCCCCTTCCGCCGGCCGTCAGCTGATCATCACGCCGCATCCGGGTGAAATGTCCCGCCTGACCGGCCAGAGCATCGCGGATATTAAAAAGGATCCGGAAACAACAGCCGTCCGCTTCGCGGCCGCCAACCGCTGTGTGGTGGTTCTGAAGCAGCACCGGACGATCGTGGCCGGGCCGGACGGACAGACCTGGATCAATACCAGCGGCAATTCCGGACTGGCGCGGGGTGGCAGCGGCGACATCCTGGCGGGGATGATGGCATCGATGGTGGCACAGGGCATGGCACCGGTGGACGCGGCGATCTGCTCCGTATGGCTCCATGGCCGGGCGGCGGAGCGCTGCTCGCGGCAGAGGAGCGAAACCGTCATGCTCCCGCACGACATCTTCCAGGCGCTGGGCGAGATGTTCCTGGAGCAGGGGGAGCGGCGCTGAGCAGAATTTGTGTCGAAATTCACTCCAAATTTTGATATAATATAAAAAGAAAGGGGTGAGAGACATGCCTGAAATACGTCCTATTTCAGATCTGCGCAACAGGGCCAGTGAAATATCTGACTACTGCCGTGAAACCAGAGAACCGGTCTTTATTACCCGCAATGGAACGGGAGATATGGTTGTCATGAATATTGATGAATACGAGCGGCGGTCTGGGATGATGGAAGTGTACAGAAAACTGCATATTGCGGAACAGGAGATTGCTGCAGGGGCGCAGGGTGAAAATTTCACCGAGGTTGCCGGTGCGCTCAGGGAGCTTGTTCATGGAAAAACTGTATGAAGTCCGAATTTATCCGTCAGCAAAGCAGGATTTACTGGAAATTATTGATTATCTGAATACCCTGTCAGCAGATACAGCATTAAGATACTATGATTTGCTGACAGAACAGATACAAAGCCTGGAGAGAATGCCGGAACGTTGTCCTGTTCCGCGGAATGCTTTTCTGAAAGCAAAAGGATATCGTTATCTGATTGTTAAAAACTATCTTGTATTTTTTGTTGTTGTGGAAGATGTCGTACAAATACGGCGTATTTTGTATAAGCGCAGAAATTACCTGGATTTGTTATAGAGCATAAAATCGCCCACTTACTGGTGGGCGATTTTTTCCGCCAGCTCATTGAGATAGACCCAGCGTTCCGTCTTTTCCTCCAGCTCCGCTTCGACCGCGGAGCGATCTTCTGTCAGTTCCTGCAGCCGTTTGTAATCGTCCGGCGAGGCGCTGATTTCCTGATCGATCTCCTCCAGGCGCGTTTCCAGCGCTTCAATATCATCGTCAATCGTTTCAAATTCTTTCTGTTCTTTAAAACTGAAGCGCAGCTTCTGGCTGCGTTCCGGCCGCCGCTCCCTTTTTTTCGCGTTCTCGCTGTCTTTTTTCTTTTCCGTATTGTCGCGCGGCTTTCCTTCCAGCTCCTTCCGGAGCGCTTCGAATTCCTTCGCTTTCATCGTGTCGGTATAACCGCCCGGATACTGGCGCACGATACCGTTTCCTTCAAATGAGAAAGTCCGGGTACACAGGCGGTCCAGGAAATAGCGGTCGTGGGAGACGATGATCAGCGCGCCCGGGAAGCTGTCCAGATAATCCTCCAGCACCGTCAGGGTGGTAATATCCAGGTCGTTGGTCGGCTCGTCAAAGATCAGGACATTGGGAGCCTGCATCAGGATCCCCAGCAGGTACAGGCGGCGTTTCTCTCCGCCGGACAGACGCCCGATTTTTACCGACTGTTTTTCTCCTTTAAAAAGGAAACGCTCCAGCATCTGGGTCGCGGAGACGGTACCATCCGTGGTCCGTACACTGTCCGAAATCCCGGCTGCGTATTTGATGACCCGCTGTTCCGGATCAAACACCTGTGTTTCCTGTGAAAAATAGCCGATTTTCACGGTTTCCCCGACGCTGATGATGCCACCATCCGGTTTTATCTCGCCCATGATCATTTTCAGGAGAGTCGATTTGCCGCTGCCGTTGTCGCCGATGATGCCGATGCGGTCGTTGCGGAGGACCGTATAGGTGAAATCCCGGATCAGTACGTGGTCACCATAGGATTTCTCCAGATTCTGTATTTCGATGATCTTTTTCCCGAGACGGCTGCTGGCGGCGTTCATTTCCAGCTTTGCGTCGTCGATCACCAGTTTGCTGTCCCGGAGTTCCTCGAAACGCTCGATGTGGGATTTGGCCTTGGTGGTCCGGGCACGGGCGCCGCGGCGGATCCAGGCCAGTTCCTTTTTATACATGGCGGCCCGCTTGCGCTCGGAAGCCAGGGCGGATTCTTCCCGGGCGGCTCTGGCCTCCAGGTAGTAATCATAGTTTCCTTCATAGCTGTAAGCAGAACCGTTGTCCAGTTCAATGATACGATCGGTCACGTTGTCCAGGAAATACCGGTCGTGGGTGATCATGAAAATCGCGCCTTTGTACGACTTCAGGTAGCTTTCCATCCAGTCGATGACGCTGTTGTCCATGTGGTTGGTCGGCTCGTCCAGGATCAGCAGGTCCGCGTCGGTGCAGAGGACGGCCGCCAGGGCCACGCGTTTGCGCTGTCCGCCGGAGAGTGTCCCCATAAGCGCGTCGAAATCCGTGATGCCGAGTTTCGTCATCAGGGAACGGCACTGGTACAGTGGTGTGGTTTCATTGATCCGGCGCAGGTACTGCTCAGCCTGCTCACTGACGCTCAGACTTTCTTCATAATCCGGATTCTGCGGCAGCCAGGCAACGGTGATGCCGTTGGTCCGGGTGATTTTCCCGCTGTCTGCTTCTTCTTTTCCGGCCAGGATCCGCAGCAGGGTGGATTTGCCGGTGCCGTTGACACCGATCAGGCCGGTTTTTTCGTGTTCGCTGATGCTGAGGCTGATATTTTTCAGCAGTGGCTTTTCTGTGTAGCTTTTGCTGATGTTTTCCGCGTTGACAAGTACCATGTGTTTTCTCCGTTTTCCTGATACCTTCCCTGCCGGATGCGGGGACAGGTATAAAAATTCAGCGGGATGCTGAGATGTGCCTGATTATTATACCACGGCAGAACGGATGCTTATGACTTTTCTGGTCGAAATCAGGCTGTCACGCTCTGGCCGATCACTGAATTGTAAACAGTGTCTGCTCATCAACTCCCCGTCGGAGTTGATGATGCAGGCTGTCGAAGTATA
>CAMNJG010000056.1 GCA_946541285.1 uncultured Clostridia bacterium | reverse complement strand
CGTTTTTTTCCTCGCACTCGAAAAAATATTCGGCGCAAACTGTAAAGGTTATTTGTGCACACTTCCTTAAAACGTGCCAGTGGTCAAACGGGAAAATTGTACTGAAAAAAATAGATCGTACGGTTTTCTCAGATTACTGGCTTTGTGAAAAATATATTCCATTATGACCATATCACCAAGATATTATCATTATAATTTTATAACTCTGTAATTGCAATATTTTTCTTTATTGTTTTGCACAAAAATATATCAACAAACCAAAAAATTTCCACAATTTTCAGAAAGGAATATCACAAAAAGGAAAATCGGTAACCTTTCTCCCGGAAAGAGCAGGAACAGAAAACGACAGGAAATCCGTTCCGTCCTGTCCCGGATATCTCTGTGCCCTTACAGATCGAATACCTTCCGGATACTCTCAAAATGCAGGAATTTCCCCTGCTCCGCCAGTTTTCTGATCTCCTGGATGTCCACGATTGCGAAGCCCTCCACTTCCTCTTCCTGAACGGCAACATCGGATTCGTCAAAATCCATCGTAAAACGATAAACGTCCACAAAATAATTGTTTTTCTCTTCCGGATTTTCACGCTGATACGTCATCGCCAGGCCGCCTTCCGCGGCAGATACATCCAGGCCGGTTTCCTCCTTCAGTTCCCGTACGATCGCTTCTTCTGAAGATTCTCCGGCATTGACACCGCCGCCGGGAATTTCCCAGCTGCCGGGAGCCCATGGTTTGTCCAGTTTTCTCTGGGTAATCAGGTACCGGCCGTCCTGTCTGCAGATCACTCCCAGGACCGTCAGATGATATTCCCCCGGCTGCATATTCCAGTCATCTCTGCGCATGGTCCGTCCGGTCCGTTTTTTGTCGCTGTCATAAATATCCCATATTTCCATTGTTCAATCCTGTTGTTCCTTTCCATTCCGGCTGCCGGAGCCGGAAAATACTGTAATATTTTCAATAAGCGGACTCCCAAAGCTCTGCTTCGCTACCCTCTCGGGATCCGCGCCTCACTGCAGGAGAAGTAGAGAACCTGGTACTCTTCCGCGATCCGGTCCAGAAAACGCAGCGCGCCGGCCAGCCTGCGGTCATCCAGATGCGTGAAAGGGTCATCGAAGATCAGGAACGGTTTTTCCTTCTGATACATCGCGTCAATCATCGCCATCCTGCGGCACAGACCGATCAGATCCTGATATCCTTCACTCAGCAGCTGCGTATCGTGCAGACCACCCTGTTCCCTGACCCGGATTCTGAAATCCGCGTCCAGCTCATAAATCCGGTTTTCTTCTTCCGAAATCATCCGGTAATAGCGGTCAAACGCGCTCCGGACCGGTTCCATGTAATGCGCGGAAAAATTCACTTTGGCCTGTTCCAGATACTCCTTTGTCCTGCTGATGACATCATACCGGTGCTGCAGTTCACGGATCTTCTGCTGTTTTTCCGCGAATTCCGCTTCCGCCAGCTCCATCTCTTCCAGTTTCCGCGCCATCGCCTCAGCCTGGTTCTCAAGCTCATAAAGCCGGCTGGTGAGATCATCCATCTCCGTCTGAAGCTGATTCCTGGCAGCGGAAAGAGAACGCAGCGAAAAAGGATTCACGGACGTATTGCCGTCATTCAGCTCGCGTTTCAGGAAATCCTGAAGCGCGCGACAGTCATGCTCCCGCTCAAAAGAGGTCCGCTCTTTTTTACGCCGCTGATACTCCTGCCAGGATAACTGCAGATTGACCACTTTGTACCGGAGTTCCTGCAGGGCCAGTTCCGGATCGCCCACCGGGGCCGGATCAACCGGCATGCCACAGGACGCCAGAAAACTCCGCGCCTGTATTTCCGTTTCCTCTGCTTCCCTCTCATCCTCTTCAATTTCCTGAAGGATTGTCCGGTATTTGGACTGCGCGGCTTTAAACGCGTCAACTTCCACCAGGGATTCCGACGAATGTCGCCTGTCCCGGTATTTCTGGAAACACCAGATCACCGCGGCAACGATCCCTCCCCCGGACAGAAGCGCTCCCGGAAGCCGGTAACCGGTCAGGATCAGCGCAATCCCTGCCAGCAGCATCAGAATCCCGGTCACCAGAAAGATCCTGGAGGTCCGTTCCTCTGCCGCGTTACCGGACGCAGACATCATATTCAGCAGTTCGGCCTGCTCCCTGCGGGATTTGAGTGACCCCCGGACCATTTTGCTTTTCCGGATACCTCCCAGCCACTCATCAATCTCCCGGAGCGTCGGGGGTTTTCCTGAAATCCCGCTCTGTTCCCGGGACAGCTGTTCCCCGGCTTCCTCCTCCGCTTCCAGCAGATTTTTATACTGTTCTGCCTGGAGCCGGATTTCCCGGTCCTGGTCAAACTGTTCCACCTGCTCACTGATATTTTTCTGCTCGTCCATCCGGGATTTCCGGTCACTCCGCAGCCCGCGGATCTGCTCTTCGATCTGCCGCAGCTGTTTCTGCAGGGCCGACCTGTTCCGTACGGTTTCTCCCAGTTCCGCCACTTCCATCTTCAGTCGGCTGATCTGCCCTGTTTTTCTTCTGGGAGTCAGATAATTCAGTTCTTTTTCCAGATTCGAGCGGACGGTTTCATAATTTCCCATATCCGCGGTCTGATCGGAAACACGGCCGATCCTGGCGCTGATTTCCGATGTAATCTCTGTCGCCGCACACTCTTTCTGTCCGATAAAAACGGTTTTCCGGAACGAACTGCTGTCAATCCCGAAAAAAAACGCCCCGTAGGTTCCGCCTGGAATCTGATCTTCTGAGATCTTCTGCCGCAGATTGGTTTCATGGTCATAGAGATCGCAGGTATCCGAGGAGGACTTTTTCGGGTCAAAGGTACGCTCCAGCCGGCAGATCTGTCCGCCTGCCTCAAAAACGATCCTGCCTCCGTATACCCCCTTCTGCCAGGGCGTATACCGCGCGCGTTCATTCACGTTCCCGTCCCGTTTGCCTTCGTTTTCAAAGCCGTAGAACATGATCCGGATAAATGCCGCCAGGGTACTTTTGCCCCATCCGTTCTCCTCAAAAATCACACTTTCACCGGGATCGAAATCGATATCCAGCTCATGCAGTTTCCCAAAGTTCTCGATATGACAACTGATCAGTCTCATAAGCTGATATCCTCCTCATTGAGAGCCTGCAGTCCGCAGCGGATCGTCTCCGCTTTTTCCTGCCCGGTCAGATCCTCCGCGCTCTGTACAAGCCGGATGAATTCTCCTTTTAGCGACACATCCAGTTCGTAATCATGATAATCGACCGCCAGCCGGCTCTGATCCGATACGCGGACGAAATAAAACATTTCGTTGAACTGCTGTTCCAGATAATCCAGGTTTTTCTCGCATTCTACGCTGATCTCGCCGTTCAGCACAAACTTCACCATGTCGGTCTGCCTGCAGGTACTGCCGCGGAGCGCTTCCCACATGCGTTCCATCATATCCGCCGTTGTCATACATCCGGTAATGTCCACATTCAGTTCATACAGCCGGCGCTTCGCGAAAGGCACAAACGTATCTTCGATCTGTCCGGTCCTGACATCAACATCAAGCAGCACAAATCCGTGATCTCCTTTTTCGTCAAATCCCCTGCCTTCCAGACAGCCCGGATAACAGTATTTCCCGCGCGGAGCCAGTTTGCCGGTCCGGTACTGATGGATATGCCCCAGCGCCAGGTAATCGATATTCCTGCCTTCGAGTTTCTGGATATCGATGTCCTCCGGACGGCTCCAGGAGCCATACTCGGAAAGCTGCCCGTGAAGGACCACGAGGTTGATGCTCTCCGGATCAGTCATCAATTCACTGTAATCCAGAGGATGGTCTTTCTGAAATTCCGCGCCGGTTACGCTTATCTTCCGGTCTCCGCTGAGACCGCTCCAGAGGACATACGAAGTCCAGTCTGATCCGAACATTTTGAGATTGGCCGGAAGATTCTGCGGCTGGTTCCCGGCGTCTTCGGTATCATGATTGCCTCTGAGGTAGAAAAAAATCAGCTCCGGATGGGCGGACATCACTCCATAAACGATGTTTTTCACTGAAGGGGAGACACGGTTCCTGTCAAACAGGTCGCCTGCGATGATGATGGCGCGCACGCCTTCCCGCACCGCGTAGTCCGCCATGTCCGAAAACGTTCCGAGCAGTTCATTGTTCCGCTCTGCCGCTCTCTGCCGGTCCAGATTCGACGTCAGTGGCGAATCCAGATGGACATCCGCGCAGTGTATGATTTTCATTTCTTTTTTCCTCTCCGATATCAGGATCTGTGTATCATTCGTCTGTTTTACGCAAATCCCTGCAGAACAACTCGTTTTTCGTCAGAAAAAAGTATACAGTTTCCGTCATGAAAGTACAATCCTGATTCCGGCAGGATCATCATGAAATTTCACAGTACCATCTCTTTCCGGAAAAAAGAGCTCCGGCACTCCTCCGAGTATTCCGGAACTCCTGTTCTGTCTTTATCATACATTCCAGCTGCTGAGGTATTTCTCCTGTTCTTCTGTCAGATGGTCGATGGTGATGCCCCACGCGGCCAGCTTCCGGCGCGCGATGACGTCATCGATCTCGTCCGTGACGTTGATGACCTCCGGCGGCAGCGTTTCGTGATGCTCTTTAATATAGAGCGCGGAGAGCAGCTGTACCGCGAAGCTCATGTCCATGATTTCCGCCGGATGACCGTTGGACGCGGCGATATTCACCAGACGCCCCTCCGCGATCACGTTGATCCATTTGCCATCCGGCAGCCGGTACGCCATGATGTTTTCGCGCGCTTCCTTCTTTTCCAGCGCATGCTCCTCCAGCCATGCCATGTCCACTTCCACATTAAAATGTCCGGCATTGGACAGGATGGCCTGTTCCTTCATCAGCTGCATATGCTCCCCGGTAATGATATGCTCACAGCCTGTGGCCGTGACAAAAATATCACCCCGCGGCGCTGCCTCTGCCATGGTCATGACCTCATACCCGTCCATCCTTGCCTCGATGGCCTTGACCGGGTCAATCTCTGTGACAATCACGGAAGCTCCCAGGGCGGAAGCTCTCATGGCAATGCCACGGCCGCACCAGCCGTATCCTGCCACCACCACCGTTTTGGATGCCACAATCAGATTGGTGTTGTGCATGATGGAATCCCACACTGACTGCCCCGTACCATAACGGTTATCAAAAAGATGCTTGCACTTCGCGTCATTGACCGCCACCATCGGGAATTTCAGGACCCCTTCCCGTTCCATGGCTTTCAGACGGATGACGCCGGTCGTAGTCTCTTCACATCCGCCCCATACACTTTCCGCCAGTTCCGGCATTTCACGGTGGATCATGCTGACCAGGTCACCGCCGTCATCAATAATGATCTGTGGACCATTCTCCAGTGTCTTCCGGATGTGCGCGCTGTACTCCTCTTCGGTGGCACCGTGATACGCGAACACCCGCAGGCCATCCTCCGCCAGGGCCGCTGCCACATCATCCTGCGTGGACAGGACATTGCTGCCCGTCACGGACATCTCCGCCCCGCCCATCGCCAGCACTTTGCACAGATACGCGGTTTTGGCCTCGAGATGGACCGAAAGGGCGATTTTTATCCCCTCAAATGGCTTTGTTTCCCGGAACTCCTGCTCGTAGCCATAAAGAAGCGGCATATGGTGACGCACCCACTCGATTTTACGATGGCCGCCCGGTGCCAGTGAAAGATCTCTGATATCGTAATCCTGCATCGATTTCCTCCGTTTTCCGGATTTTCCCGGCTGTGTTGAACACAGAAAAAAGCAGTATTTTCTGTCCGGAAACCGTTACATCCGATTTGGACGGGTTTCCGGCGCCTGTACTGCTTTCACTGTCTGTTTACTGGTTTTCTAACATTTTACTGATGTTTCCCGTCTTCGTCAAGACAGGGCCTTTTCTGAATTTTATACGTCTTCCATCTCCCGGATATACTTTTCCGCGTATTTCGCCAGATAACTGCAGTGGCTCTCGCCCTCGCGGACAAGGAGCCGCGCGTGAGGGAAGTTCCTTTTGATGTTTCGTTCGCTCTGCCGGCAGATTTTATCGTTTGCTCCCCATTCCACCGTGATTTTTTCCTGAAGTTCCACGGGGAGATCCCGGATCCCGCTGTTGCTGAAAAAAGCCGCGCACAGATTTTTCAGTGATTTCTCACTGTACGTCAGGAACTTCCCGAAAAGGATGTCCGTCAGTTCCTTTCCATAGTCTCTTTCAAATTCCGCTCTTTCCTCATCCATGGTCGCCGGATTTTTGCGGTGCTTTTTCATCTCCTTCAGAATCACGGAACTGACAATGGACTGCTTCGCGCCGGAACGGCTCAGCAGCGGTGTACTGTCCAGATGAACGTGGCCGAACTGGAGTTCCGGATCCTCCAGCAGCCGGAGGGCCGCTGCCGCGCCGATGGACGCGCCGAGCAGCAGACGGATTTGCAGAAGTCCCTGTTCCTTCAGATAGCGCAGAAGCGTTTTGCCGTCATTGGCCGGACTGATATAGTCGCCAGGATCATCCCCATGTCCGCCCTGGTCCGGGGCGATCACGTAATAGTCCGACTTCAGATACGGCCGGAGGAATTCGTAAAACTGCTGTCCTGACAGCCCCAGGGGATGGAGGAGTATCAGGACAGGGGCAGATGGACTGCCGTAAGTGTGGATGTGCATGATGATTGACCTCCCTGGTTCTTTTAAAAATCAGATATTCTTAAATCAGGATCCTTTATCTCAAACTGATCACAGTTGGATCTGAGATTTTTCGTTTCAACTGTAAAAAGCTGAAATTCGGAAAATGGTCTTTCACAGCAGACAGCAATCATAAAGTCTTCTTTTTTCTTCCATTGGATCTGCCCTTTTTCAGATTTTTCGAAAACATCTGCTGAATTGAGAGGGACCGTCAGGCCTGAACCCGTCATCTTAAAATACGCTTCTTTCCCGGTCCATACCTGATAAAAAAACTCGTCCTGATTACTGCTGCCGTGAATCCTCTTAAATTCATTGTCGGTAAAATAATGCTCTGCCATTCCAAGATTGGCACATTTTATTTTTTCAATATCAACACCTGTATTATACTCTGAAGTTGCTAAAATAACATACGGCCAGTCATGCGCAATCGAAAAATTCAGAACATTCTCCTTTTCACAATACGGCTTCCCTTTGGGCCCATATTGCAGTTCTTCCTGCCCACAGACCTTCCTGATCAGAATCCCGGCCCAGAAGGACAGCAGTTTATCCTGGTCTTTGCGCAATTTTTGAATTTTTTTCTGACGCTCCTGCGGAAGAATTCCGCCATAAGCCATCAGTCCGGAATCAAATGTCGTTTCAGAAACCTTTAAAAGAATCAGTTTCATTGGAAATTCACTCTGAAGCGCTTTACTTTTCCCAGGATATTTTTTTCAAAATCTCTGTCTGTATAATAGATTTTCTGAATACGTTTATACGCAGGATTTGTTTTATTGACATCCCTGACAAATGCTTCGATCTGCTTTCTGAGTTCCTCCGTTTCCGCAGAAGGTTCTTCTCCAGGATAAACATGCGCGACCAGGTAAGAATTCCTCATGGTCTCTTCTTCACAGACCACGACACTCTCAATCAGAGGTGAGGCCAGCAGCAGATTTTCCAGTTCTTCCGGTGAAACATTGTTTCCATCCGGCAAAATGATCAGATCTTTTTTTCTTCCAGTTATATGAATATAACCTTCTTCATCTACTTCTCCGAGATCCCCTGTCATCAGCCAGCCTTCCTGAAACATTTCCGCAGTCTCTTCCGGATGACCGAGATATCCCTGCATGACAATCCTGCCTTTTACCTGAAGTTCCCCGTCCCGGATTCTGATCTGAACAGATTCCCTGTCCAACGGAAGTCCCACGGTTCCTTTTCTGGAAGCTCCGGATGGATTGACCGCGATGATCGGAGAGCATTCGGTCATTCCATAACCATTTAACAGTTCGATCCCAAGTTCAGAAACAAAAGTATAAAGTTCCTCTCTCAGAAGAGCACCTCCGGAAACAA
>CAMNJG010000055.1 GCA_946541285.1 uncultured Clostridia bacterium | reverse complement strand
AATCATGTCAGCAGGGAAAAAAGCGGCGCGGATCGGGATCATTATCGGGTTGATTATGATCCTGGGATCGGTGCTGGTGATCGTGATGACCGCGAAAACCGATCATTATTCAGCGACGGTTACAGAGATCACCAAAACCTACCGGACCCGCGCGTCCGGGAACAGTACGAAAAAATACTATAACGAAGACGTTTCGGTTACTTTTATAAACAGTGAGGGTCAGCAGATCCAGGCCCAGGGAGTCCGGATAAAGAGAACCACAGAACAGAAACTTCCGGAAGTGGGCGAAACGATTGAGGTAACCAGTGGCCTGACGGGTGTAAAGGAATACCGGGTCCTGATGGTATATGCAGCAGCAGGAACGGTTACTGTGGTGGGCATCCTGATGATCTTCTTCACCGTGCGCGTGAGCCGCAGGGCAAAGAAAAAGAGAGCGGAAGCACAGCAACCGGAACCGGAATCAATACCAGAACCAATGCCAGAACAGGCGCCGGAACCAGAGCCTGAACAGATATCAGAACCAGAACGGGTGCCGGAACCGGAGCCCGAACAGGTACCGGAACCGCAGCCGCCACTGGAGGAGTAGTATCCCTGAAACGTGATACAGAAAACTGACGGAGATACCGCACTGGTATGAAAGGAGTGTGAGAATCTATGAAATCACAGGATATCAGATCCTGCAACGGGGCCGGTCATCAGGACAGGATATTCGGGAATCAGCGCGCTGCAAGTATTTTCTGTGTCTTTCCAATGATTCTCGTGCTGATGCTTTCTTTTTTATTCCCGGTTCCGGTGCATGCCGAAGAGGCCAAAACTGTACGGGTCGGGTATTATGAAAATGAAGTTTTTCAGGAGGGAGCCAGAGAAGACGCGGTCAAAACCGGCTACGCGTATGAGTATTACCGCAAGCTGTCCGAGTATACCGGATGGCAGTATGAATATGTTTACGGAAGCTACTCGGATCTTTATCAGAAGCTGCTGAATCACGAGATTGACCTGCTGGCCGGACTGGCGTATAAACCGGAACGGGAAGGCCTGATCGCCTATCCGGATGAGCCGATGGGACATGAGTCGTACAATCTTCTGAAACATGCTGTCAATGAGGAGATCACCTCTGATCCGGTATCGCTGTCAGGCAGGCGTATCGTTGTACTGGAGAGCGCGATGGTGGATGTCCTGCGGAAATATCTGGAGGAACATCATGTGCAGGCGGAAATCGTCCCGTTACCGGATTATGAAGCTGTTTTTGAAGCCTTCGACACACAGAAAGTGGATGTGATCGCGGTAGAAGGGAACGGCACTTACGGAAGGAGCGACGCGGAGATCCTGTGTACATTTGGCGCTTCGGATTACTATCTCTGTGTCGACTCAGGGCGTGAGGATCTGCTGTCGGAGCTGAATACAGCGCAGGCACTGCTGTCGGCAGAGGAACCGAATTACCTCAATTCCCTGAATGAAAAGTATTATCCGCATACGCTGTTCAGCCGCGCGTTTTCCCCGATGGAAAAGGAATGGATGAATACGCATAATGAGCTGAAGGTCGGTTATCTCATGAATTATCTCCCGTACAGTGATACCGATCCGTCAGGAGAAGTCACCGGTCTGGTCAAGGACGTGATTCCGCAGATTTTTGAAACTTTTGACATCGCCGGGATGTCTTATCACTATCAGGGTTATGAGAGCTATGACGCGATGATTGCGGATGTCAACAGTGGTGTCGTGGATGTAGTGTTCCCGATCGGGGGCGGTCTGTACTTTTCCGAGGAAAATGGGATCTACCAGTCCAATCCGATCATTTCGACTTCCAATGAACTGATCTATTCAGGAAAATACACGGAAGATACAGTGTCTCATATCGCAGTGAACAGGAATAACCGCATCCATGAGTATTATGTCAGGACCTATTATCCTGACGCGGAAATCACACGGTATCCTTCCGTAGAGGCGTGCCTGGACGCGGTGCTTTCCGGAAAAGCCGGAAGTACTTTCCTGAACGGGTTGCGGGCGAATGATATTCTGAAAAACAGGAAGTTCCGTGATCTTTCCCTGATGCATCTGAGCTGGAGTGATGACCGCTGTTTTGGCGTTAAAATCGGAAATGACGGACTCCTCAAGCTGCTGAACCGCGGGATTAATGTCATTGGCAGCGACTATGCCCAGAACCGGGTATACCGGTATACGGACCAGCTGCATTCCTATACATTCCTGGATTATGTCATGGATCATATTGCAGTATTCGGCTCCCTGATTCTGCTGGCGGCGCTGCTGATCATCCTGTTTCTGGTACAGGATACCCGGCGGACCCGGGGACTGGTCCATGAAAAAGAAAGCGCCCAGCGGGTGCTGCAGGAGAAAAACGAAGAACTGGAGAGCAGCCGGAAGGCATTGTCGGAAGCTCTCAGGGCCGCGGAAGGAGCGAACCGGGCCAAAACCGAATTCCTCAATAATATGTCCCATGACATGCGCACCCCGATGAACGCGATTGTCGGTTTTACGGCACTGGCGGAGTCGAATACAGAGAATACGGAGCAGGTGCGGGATTACCTGGGGAAAATTTCTGTTTCCAGCAGGCATTTACTTGCACTGATCAATGATGTTCTGGACATGAGCCGTATTGAGAGTGGAAAGCTGACTCTTGAGGAATCGGGAGTCCATCTGCCGGATGTGATCCGGGATCTCTGCACGATTGTGCAGGCAAACGCGGCGGAGAAACAGCAGGAGTTTTCAGTTGAGGTTCAGCCACTGGTTCATGAAGACGTGATGGCGGATCAACTTCGTCTGAACCGGATCCTTCTGAATATTCTTTCCAACGCGGTCAAATTTACGCCGCTGCAGGGAAAGATCCGTTTTATGGTGAGGGAGCTTCCTTCTGAGCGGGAAGACTGCGCGAATTATGAATTCCGGATCAGTGATAACGGGATCGGCATGAGCCGGGAATTCCGGAAGACCATTTTTGAAGCGTTTACCCGTGAGAGAAGCAGCACCGTCAGTGGGATTCAGGGAACGGGCCTGGGAATGGCGATTACGAAAAACATTGTCGATATGATGGGCGGAACGATTTCGGTCGACAGCGAGGAAGGAAAAGGAAGCGATTTTACAGTCTGTCTTCCATTCCGGATCAGCCAGCCGGAAACAGCGTCCGGCACGCCGGATCATCTCATGGAAAAGGAGGCCGAAGCGGCGGATTTCAGCGGAAAGAAGGTGCTGCTGGCAGAAGACAATGAGATGAACCAGCTGATCGCTGTCGCCATTCTGGAAAAAGTCGGTTTTACGGTGGAGATTGCTGCTGACGGCGTACAGGCAGTCGAAAAAATGAAAAACGCGGAACCGGGGTACTATGACATCGTCCTGATGGATATCCAGATGCCGCGTATGGATGGCTATGAAGCGGCCAGGTGTATCCGTGCCCTGGAGGATCCGGAAAAAGCCGGGATTCCGATTGTCGCGGTGACCGCCAATGCTTTTGAGGAGGACCGGAAGATCGCGCTGGAGGCAGGTATGAACGCGCACCTGGCGAAACCGTATGATGTTCCGGAAATGATGGAGACGATTTCGGAACTGCTGAAAAAATGATGATACAGAAAAATCACCTTATCCGGAAATTGCGGACAGGGTGATTTTTATTTTTCAGCCTGGTACAGTACAGGTTTTTAATGTATCCGGCTCATCGGCCTGTGTCCCGGGATTCATCCGTTTACAGGATCAGGCCGATCGGGCAGTGGTCGCTGCCCATGATGTCGGCATAGATGACACTGTCTTTGATGCGGTCTTCAAAACCGTTGGAAACGACAAAATAGTCAATTCTCCAGCCGACATTCCGTTCACGGGAACGGGTGCGGTAGGACCACCAGGTGTAGCGGTCTTCCGCGTCCGGATAAAGATACCGGAAGGAATCGGTAAAACCGGCGGCGAGGAGTTCCGTGAATTTTCCGCGTTCTTCGTCTGTAAAACCGGCATTGCCCCTGTTGGACTCCGGATTTTTCAGGTCGATTTCGTTGTGCGCGACATTCAGGTCTCCGCAGAGGATGACCGGCTTGTGCTCTGCCAGGTCACTCATATAGCCGCGCAGGCGGTCTTCAAATCCCATGCGGTAATCCATCCGCGCCAGGGTACTCTGCACATTGGGCGAGTAACTGTTGATGAGGTAAAAATCAGGATATTCGAGTGTGATCAGCCGGCCTTCATTATTATATTCATCTTCGATACCGTAAATGACCTGCAGCGGTTCGGTTCTGGAAAAAACCGTGGTGCCGGAGTAGCCTTTTTTATCGGCGCAGTTCCAGTACTGGAAATAGCCGGGGATCTCCTGCTCCATCTGTTCTTCCTGCATTTTGTTTTCCTGGATGCAGAAAATATCCGCGTTCTGTTCATTGAAAAAGTCCATGAAGCCCTTTTTCAGGCAGGCGCGAAATCCGTTGACATTCCATGAAATGATTTTCATTCGTGTTTCTCCTTGTACAGATTCTGTTTTCCGAACATCACTATACTTGATCTTTGGAAAATGCGCAAGTGGCGTACTGAAAGAGAAAGCGGTTGCGCTTGACGAAAACAGGATTCTGTGATATGCTTGCCTGCAAGATGGCAATGGCGTCACCTTTTCTTTTTGACGCCATTGCCGTTTTTTGTTTTTTGACCTCCGTAAAATAGGAAGGGAGTCCTGGAAAATGGCAGATTTGAAAGAGAAAACTTTATATAATGAATCCTTTGAACATGATGCCTGCGGAATCGGCGCTGTCGTCAGTATTGACGGTGTGCCGTCACATCAGATTGTGGATGACGCGCTTTCGATCGTTGAAAAACTCGAACACAGGGCAGGTAAGGACGCTTCGGGCGAAACCGGCGATGGCGTCGGCATTCTCCTTCAGATTTCGCACAGGTTTTTTTCCGGGATCCGTGAAGATCTGGGAGAAGCCAGGGACTACGGAATCGGCATGTTTTTCATGCCGCAGAAGAACCTCCCGCGGCGTCAGGCCATGAAGATGGTGGAACTGATCTGCCAGAAGGAAGGGGTCGAATTTATCGGATGGCGCGATGTTGCGGTTTTTCCGGACATCCTGGGGAAAACGGCCAGGGATTCGATGCCGTACATCTGTCAGTGTTTTGTCAGACGGCCGGATCACGTGGAGCGGGGACTGGCTTTTGACCGGAAGCTGTATATTATCCGCCGGCAGTTTGAACAGAGCAGGGAGGATGCCTATGTCTGCTCGTTTTCCTCCAGAACGATTGTCTATAAAGGGATGTTCCTGGTGGGTCAGCTGCGCCGGTTTTATTCGGATCTCCAGAGCCCGCGGTATGAAAGTGCCATCGCGATGGTCCATTCCAGGTTCTCGACCAATACAACACCAAGCTGGGAGCGTGCCCACCCGAACCGGCTGATCCTGCATAACGGTGAAATCAATACGATCCGGGGGAACGCGGACAGGATGCTGGCCAGGGAGGAAACGATCCACAGTACCCTGCTGGAGGAGGAACTGGAAAAAATCCTTCCGGTCATTTCCTCTCAGGGATCGGATTCCGCCATGCTGGATAATACGCTGGAATTTCTGACAATGGGTGGCCTGCCGCTGCCTCTGGCTGTCATGATCACCATTCCGGAGGCGTGGAAAAATGATCCGGAGATCGCCAGGGCGAAAAGAGATATGTACCGTTATTATTCCACGATGATGGAGCCGTGGGACGGACCGGCGGCCATCCTGTTTTCCGACGGCGACCTCATGGGAGCGGTTCTGGACAGAAACGGACTGAGGCCGTGCCGTTACTACATCACAAAGGACCGGCGGGTGATCCTTTCTTCGGAAGTGGGGGTTCTGGATATCGCGCCGGAAGAGATCATTACCAAATCGAGAATCCAGCCGGGAAAGATGCTGCTGGTGGATACTGCCAGGGGAAGGGTGATCTCCGACGATGAGTGCAAGGCTTACTATGCGTCCCGCAGCCCGTATGGCGAATGGCTCGATGAGAACCTGGTCACGCTCAGGGAACTGCCCGTACCGAATGAGATGGTCGCCAAAAGCTCCCGGGAGGAACGGATCCGACTGTACAAAGCGTTCGGATATACCTATGAAGATATTACGTCGGCAATTCTGCCGATGGCGCGGGATGGCATCGAAGCAACCGCCTCGATGGGAAATGACGCCACCCTGGCCGTACTGTCCGAAAAACATCAGCCGCTGTTCAGTTATTTTAAACAGCTGTTCGCGCAGGTTACCAATCCTCCGATCGACTCCCTCCGGGAAGAAATCGTGACGGATACGACCGTTTACGTAGGATCGGACGGGAATCTTCTTGAGGAAAAACCTGAAAACTCCAGAGTCCTGGAAATTCATAATCCGATCCTGACCTCCATCGACCTCATGAAAATCCGGAATATGCAGAAAGAGGGATTTCATGTCCAGACCGTTTCACTGCTCTATTACAAAAATACATCACTGAAAAACGCGCTGGACAGGCTGTTCATCAGCTGCGACAAAGCCTATAAAAACGGTGCCAATATCATCATACTTTCCGACCGTGGTGTGGATGAGAACCATGTGGCGATCCCGTCGCTGCTGGCGGTCTCCGCGATGGAACAGTATCTGATCAGGACCCGCAAAAGAACGGCGGTTTCCATTATCCTGGAAAGCGCGGAGCCGCGGGATGTGCATCATTTCGCGCTGCTGCTCGGTTATGGCGCCAGGGCGGTCAATCCTTATCTGGCGCATGAGTGCATCGAAGAGTATACGGAAAACGGGACACTGAACAAGGATCCGCATGTCGCCATCGATTCCTATAACCACGCGATCCTGCACGGTATCGTGAAAATCGCTGCGAAGATGGGGGTTTCGACACTGCAGTCTTACCAGAGCGCGCAGATTTTCGAAGCGGTCGGCATCTGTAAAGAAGTCATTGATAAATATTTTACCAATACGATCAGTCCGGTGGACGGGATCGGACTGAAGGAAATCGGGGAAGGTGTCGAGTGGCGGCATGATCATGCCTTTGATCCGCTGGGACTGGGAGTGGATACGACACTGGACAGTTTTGGCAGGCACAAGCTCCGTTCCAATGAAGGATCGGAAGATCACATGTATAATCCTCAGACGGTTGTGGCGCTCAGGCAGGCCGTGATGACGGGCAGCTTCGAAAAATTCAGGGAGTTTTCGGACATCGTTGATAAAGCGAATGTCCCACATACGCTGAGAGGGCTGACAGAATTCCTCTGGGATCAGGATGGCGGCATTCCGCTGGAAGAAGTGGAACCGGCGTCTGAAATTGTCAGGAGGTTTAAAACCGGCGCCATGAGTTATGGTTCGATTTCCGGGGAAGCACATAAGTGTATGGCGGAAGCCATGAATCGTCTGGGAGGAAAGTCCAATTCCGGTGAGGGCGGAGAAGACGCGGAACGCTTCGGGACAGAGTATAACAGCGCGATCAAACAGGTGGCATCCGGTCGTTTTGGCGTAACGAGCGCCTATCTGTGTTCCGCGAAAGAGATACAGATCAAGCTGGCGCAGGGAGCGAAGCCAGGAGAGGGAGGACACCTGCCGGGCAATAAAGTGTATCCGTGGATCGCGAAAACGCGGTGCTCCACTCCGGGAGTGACGCTGATTTCACCGCCACCGCATCATGATATCTATTCGATTGAAGATCTGGCGCAGTTGATTTATGATCTGAAAAACGCGAATAAAGATGCGGCGATCTCCGTGAAGCTGGTTTCGGAGGCAGGCGTCGGAACCATCGCTTCCGGCGTGGCCAAGGCAGGAGCCCAGACCGTACTGATTTCAGGATTTGACGGCGGGACCGGCGCGGCGCCTCCAAGTTCGATCCATGACGCGGGGCTGCCGTGGGAGCTGGGTCTGGCGGAAACCCATCAGACACTGGTGAAGAACGGACTCAGGAGCCGTGTGAAACTGGAAACAGATGGAAAACTGATGACTGGCCGTGATGTTGCGATCGCCTGTATCCTGGGAGCGGAGGAATTTGGATTCGCGACAGCCCCGCTGGTGTCCATGG
>CAMNJG010000054.1 GCA_946541285.1 uncultured Clostridia bacterium | reverse complement strand
ACGTTTTGAAAAGGCTGTCCCCAAAACTGTGATACTGCTATAAGCAGCGTTTTCTTATATGATTCTGGCCGATCGCTGACTTGTAACGTGGAGAAACGGGATTCCGGACAGACTGCGGAAGAAACATTGATGTTTTAGTCAGATGGGTATATAATCAGTACAACAACTGATAATGCCGCAGGACGCGGGGAAACGTACAGAAGAGAGGAGAAGGACAATGGATGAAGTATATGTAGTTTTTCTGGAAAGCATCGACATGGATATGAAGGTCTATGAGAAGAAAGCCGAGGCACAGGCGGATTTTGAGGAACGTCAGGGCAAGGGCCAGCCGGTCAAGATGGAAACCTTCGGGATGTGGCAGGTCGCGGAAGTGGAACGCTCCAATGGCAACTCCGCGAATGATCCGGATTACTGGGAACGTCTGATCCTGGATAATGGCCGCTGCAAGCTGGTCATGGATTATACCTGGCATCAGGCACCGGACCCGGAGGGCTACTACGCTGATTATACGATCCGTTTCTGATTTCAGGTTATTGTTCGTGGAAACATACCGGTCTGCCGGAAAAAACGGAACAATCACAATTCATATAGGTTTTCAACACCAAATCGTCACATAGCGGTGTTAGTATACCAGTACAGATTGAAAGTCGATCAGCTTTCAGTCTGTACAGTTTTTCATAGATCTCTCCAAAACTCAAAAACTCAAACGAATTCACAATACAGACCGGAGTGCCCTGAGGGTATCTCCGGTCTGTATTTTTTACTGAAAAACGGTCAGAAATCCGGTGGCCGGACGTAAAAATCCGGCAAAAGACGATGCTTCTGCCGGAATCTGCTGGTGAGTGATGATTCTTGTTTCTATTCTTTCCCGCTCAGGTACTTGTCGATTGCCGCTGCGGCTGTTTTACCGGCACCCATCGCTGAGATAACGGTGGCTGCGCCGGTGACCGCGTCGCCGCCGGCATAGACGCCTTCACGGGAGGTCAGGCCGTCCTCATCGACGATGATACCGCCGCGCTTGTTGACTTCCAGGCCCTTCGTGGTCTTTTTGATCAGAGGGTTCGGGCTGGTACCGATGGCGATGACCACGGTATCCACCGGAATTTCAAATTCCGAACCAGGGATTTCCACCGGTCTTCTTCTGCCCTTTTCATCCGGTTCGCCAAGCTCCATACGGATGCAGCGGATGGCAGTGACGTTGCCGTTCTTCGGGTCACGCGGGTCATCCGGGTTATTGTAGCCGAGGATCTCCACCGGATTCATCAGCAGGTTGAACTGGATGCCTTCTTCTACCGCGTGCTCTACCTCTTCTTTACGGGCCGGGAGCTCGTCCATGGAACGACGGTAAACGATATATACGTTGTCCGCGCCAAGCCGCAGGGCGGTTCTGGCAGCGTCCATCGCCACATTGCCGCCGCCGACAACTGCTACGTTGCCACCCTTCATGATCGGGGTGGTCGGCTTGTCTTTATAGGCTTTCATCAGATTGGAGCGGGTCAGGAATTCGTTGGCGGAATAAACTGTTTTCAGCGATTCCCCAGGAATGTGCATGAAATTCGGCAGGCCGGCGCCGGAGCCGATGAAGATGGCTTCGAAGCCCATGTCGAAGATTTCATCGATGGTGAGGGTCTTGCCGACGACGACATCCGTTTCGACCGTGACGCCCCACTGCTTCAGGGCTTCGACTTCCTGGGCCACGATGGCTTTTGGCAGACGGAATTCCGGGATGCCGTAAACCAGGACGCCGCCGGCTGCGTGCAGGGCTTCAAAGACGGTCACTTCGTATCCCTTTTTGGCCAGGTCGCCCGCGCAGGTCAGTCCGGACGGGCCGGAACCGATGATGGCGACTTTGTGTCCTTTTGGTTCCGGTTTCAGCGGATTTTCGCAGGTGTTGTCATTGTGCCAGTCGGCGACGAAACGTTCCAGACGGCCGATGCCGACCGGTTCGAATTTGATGCCCATGGTGCATTTGGATTCGCACTGGGTTTCCTGCGGACAGACTCTGCCGCAGACCGCCGGCAGGGAGGAAGACTGGTAGATGACATCATAGGCTCTGTCAAAGTTTCCTTCCTTGATCTCATGGATAAATTCCGGGATCTGGATCTGGACCGGGCAGGCGGAAACGCACGGACGGTTCTTGCACTCCAGGCAGCGCTTCGCTTCCTCGATCGCGATTTCCGCGGTGTATCCCAGGGCGACTTCGTTGAAATTATGTGCTCTGACTTCCGGTGCCTGAGAAGGCATCTCGTGTTTTTTCGGATTCATTATGGTTCCTCCCCTCAGGCGTTGGCCGCTGTACCGGAGGCTTCCGCCTCATCTGCTGCTTTAAACAGGTTGCAGGTTTCTTCATAAACGTGACGTTCATATTCCGCGTAAGTGCGGCTTCTCAGGATCGATGTATCGAAATCCACTTCGTAACCATTGAAGTCCGGTCCGTCGACGCAGGCGAAGGCGGTGGTTTCTTCACCGTCCCGGTTCAGGGTCAGGCGGCAGCAGCCGCACATACCGGTGCCGTCGATCATGATCGGGCACATGGAAACGGTGCATGGCGCGTCGAATTCTTTCGCGGTCAGAGTGACAAATTTCATCATGATCAGAGGACCGAAGGTGATGATCATATCGAACGTTTCACCGGCTTCCAGCATTTCTTTCAGTGGCACGGTGACGTTGCCTTCACGTCCGTAGCTGCCGTCATCGGACATCATGATCAGGCGGTCGGAAGCAGCCGTGAACTCTTCTTCCAGGATGACCAGATCCCTGTTACGGAATCCGATGATAGTTGTGACGTCCGCGCCTCTCTCATGGAACGCAGTCGCGATCGGCATGGCGATCGCGCAGCCGACACCGCCGCCGACGATGCAGACTTTTTTGATGCCTTCCATCTCGGTAGGATTGCCCAGCGGTCCGACAAAGTCCGCGATATATCCGCCTTCCGGCACATGCTTTAATTTTTCTGTTGTAGCGCCTGCTACGTGGAAGATGACCTTGACGGTGCCTTCTTCCAGATTGCTTCCGGCGATGGTCAGCGGGATCCGTTCGCCCTCCTCATCCACGCGGAGAATGATGAACTGACCAGGCTGCGCTTTTTTCGCAACCAGCGGGGCCTCCACCTCGATCTGGATCACCGTTGGCTTCAGCGCCTTTCTGTGTGCGATCTTGAACATGATTCCCTCCTTCGGGTTACAGTTGGAGTATTTTCTGAAAACAGGCTGTTTTTGTCAGTGGTGTCCGCATGGACAGCATATGCCAGGAAAACAGACTGAATTTGTTTTATTGTACTACGAAAAAGGAAATTTGTCCCACGTGAAAGGATTAACTTGTTGTCAGACTTCGGAGTGCGTTACAGTTCAGCGTTCGGCCAGAAACGTATAAAAAACGCTGCTTATAAGGGCATCTAAGGGCATCACAGTTTTGGGGATCCTTTTCAAAACAAAAAAGTCGTACCGGAGGCAGAGTTTTCCGGAGTTACACTGGCCGACTGCCGGATATTCACACAGAGCAGGGTTCTGTCTTTGTCCCGGCACGAATTGAATTGCGTGTTATCCCTGTCGATGATATAATTTACTGGTGACAGCATGTTGCCCGCGTATCGCGGACAATCCGATATTGAAGGAAATACAGATTCCGTCACACAAAAGATATTCCGGCGGCCGGATGAACCGGATCCGGGGATGGCTCCGGAGGGATCGGTATTTCATAATACTGAAAGACGGTAAGGAGGGAATACATGGAGATTTATTCCAGTGAAAAAATTCGCAACGTTGCTCTGGTAGGACACGGTGGGTGCGGCAAGACTTCACTGATTGAGCAGATCCTGTTTGAAACAGGCGTCACCAGTCGCGTGGGGACTGTAGAAGACGGCAATACTGTGTCTGACTATGACAACATGGAGATAGAGAAAAAGCATTCGATCAATATGTCAATGATTCCTGTGGAGTATAAGGACGTAAAGATCAATTTCATCGACACTCCGGGTCAGCTGGATTTCTCCAATGAGATGTACCAGGCGATCCAGGCCTCCGGCATCGCGCTCCTCATCGTAGACGCCGGCTCCGGCATCCAGGTTGGAACCGAGAGGGCATGGAAATTCTGCAAAAAACTGAAGAAGCCGACCTTCATCATGATCAAGAGAAAAGACAAGGATACCTATGTCTTTGACGATCTCGTACAGGAAATCCGGGACAAATTCGGCGCAGTATGCGTACCGACCAGCTATCCGCTTTCCGAGGAAATGAAAGAGGAACTGAACGAACTGATCGCGGAAACCGATGAAGAACTGCTCAATAAATATTTTGACGAAGGCGTATTTGAAGACTGGGAGTTCAACAGAGGCCTCAGAAGCGGCGTAGCCAGCGCGGATATCGTACCGGTATTTGCCTTTGACCCGGAAAACGGACAGGGCGTGGATATGATGCTGGATGTACTGAGAAAGTACGCGCCGTCACCGCTGAAGCATTCTCCGTACAAGTATATCGACGCCAGCGGCGGCGAAGATCTGGCGGATCCGGATCCGACAGGCCCGGTAACGACCTGGACGTTCAAGACGCTGTCTGACCCGTTTGTCGGCAAGATTTCCATCATGAAAGTCATCACCGGTACGCTGAAGGCCGGCGCCGACCTGGTCAACACCAGAACCGGCAAGTCCGAGAGACTGGGCAAGCTGATGTTCCTCCGCGGCAAATCGCAGATCGAAACGACAGAAGCCAGCGCCGGCGATATCGTTGCCGTGCCGAAGCTGACCTATACCGAATCCGGCGACACGCTCTGCGAAAAGGGCAAGTCCAGAACCTATGTCAACATTGACGTACCGGCTCCGACCCTGTTCAAGGCGATTGAAGCCGTTAACAAGAAAGAAGACGAAAAGATGGGCCAGGGTCTGGCAAGACTGAGAGAAGAAGACCCGTCCTTCATCGTCAGACAGGACATCGAAACCAAGCAGACCCTCATCGGTACGCAGGGTGAGATGCAGCTGAACGTCCTGACCGCCAAGCTGAAGGATCGTTTTGGCGTGGAAGTCCAGACAAAGACCAGAAAGATCGCTTACAGGGAGACAATCAAGGGCCACTCCGACGTACAGGGCAAATACAAGAAGCAGACCGGTGGCGCAGGCCAGTACGGTGACGTACATATCCGTTTCTCACCGTCTCCGGACAAGGAACTCGATTTCTCCGAACAGCTGTTCGGTGGTTCCGTTCCGAAGAACTATGTACCGGCAGTCGAAAAGGGTATCGTTGAAAGTATGGAAAAAGGACCTCTCGCGGGCTATCCGGTAGTCAATATCAAGGCCGTACTGTACGATGGTTCCTACCATGATGTCGATTCCAACGAAATGGCATTCAAGATCGCGGCGTCCCTGGCATTCAAGAAAGGGATCACAGAGGCCAATCCGGTACTGCTGGAGCCGATCATGCATCTGGACATCGTGATTCCGGAAGAATACATGGGCGATGTACTGGGCGATATGAACCGCCGCAGAGCCAGAGTCCTCGGGATGGAACAGGTCGATGACGGCCAGAAGGTTTCCGTAGAGGTACCGATGGCGGAAATCCTCGACTACCCGATCGCGCTGCGCTCCATGACACAGGCCAAGGGTGCCTTCACACAGGAATTCGTCCGCTACGATGAAGTTCCTCAGCATATGGCCAATAAGATTATCGCGGAAGCCAGCTCAGAAGCTGAATAACAGAATGACAGAAATGTCGCGGAAGATACGGTATCACCGGGTTCCGTGACAGATTCGCAGAACGGACCGCTGTGGAGGAAACGGCGCGCCCCCTGGCCGGTACAGGACCGGCCGCTGCCAGATTCAGGATCGGGCAGTGTGTGGACGCCGTGGGAACCACAGCGGTTTTTCCAGAAAGAGGGAAAATCAACACGGGATGATCACATTTCTGTGCTAAAATAAAAAACGACAGAATATTTTTGAACCAACAGAAATTTTTTGAGTTTGAGTTTGGGAACTGATAAAAATCCGGGGGATGCTTCCGCGAAAACGGCCGGATGGCCAGGCACGTCATGTGATGCCGGCCAGGACGGAAGAACCGGACGGAAGATCATGAAGGAGGGTTTGTGAATGGCAAAATTACTGATCGCGGATGACGAAGCGAATATCAGGGAAGTGGTGAGGGAATACGCTGAGTTTGGAGGTCATGAGCTCGATGAAGCCGGAGACGGCATGGAGGCTGTGTCCATGTGCCGTGAAAAACAGTACGATCTGATTATTCTCGATATCATGATGCCGAAGCTCGATGGATTTTCCGCATGCAAGGAAATCCGGAAAAGCAGCAACGTACCGATTATCATGATGTCCGCGAGAAGCGAAGAATACGACAAGTTGTTCGGCTTTGAACTGGGCATCGATGATTATGTGACCAAACCGTTCAGTCCCAAGGAACTGATGGCCAGGGTCCAGGCAGTACTGGCGAGGACCGGCGCGCCGAAAGAAGAAAATGCGTCGGAGACGATGGTCTTTGATGGTCTGGAGATTGATATTCCAGGCCGGAGTGTCTCTGTGGACGGCGCGAAAATCGACCTGACGCCAAAAGAGTACGACCTGCTGTTTTATCTCGTGAGAAATAAAAACCTCGCGTTGTCCAGAAATCAGCTTCTCCAGGATGTCTGGGGATATGATTTCTTCGGGGACGACCGGACCATTGATACCCACATCAAAAACCTGCGCAACAATCTCGGCCCTTACCGGGACATGATCGTCACGCTCAGAGGGGTGGGCTATAAGTTTGAAACGAAGTAAATCCAAACGTTTTTCAGGAAAAAAGAAAACGGATACGCTGGACCAGAAGGTACGGGAAAACGTCCGGAGCAGCCCGATGGCACTGAGGATTTTCAAGTATTTTACTGTCTTCGCGGTTGTCATCATGATTATCCTCTGGCTGCTGCAGATTCTGTTCCTTCAGACATTTTACCAGCAGATGAAGATCCACCAGCTGTACCGGGTGGCGGCCAGGATCGAGGAGAATTACGGCCATGAAACCTTTCTGCAGATCATGGACGACCTGACTGTCTCTTCAGATATGTATATACAGATTGACAACTCCAGCGGTGTACTGTATATGACGACATCTCCCAATCCCGGGGACCGGATGAACGCCTTTGCCAGCCGTTTTGATACCCATTCGCTCAAGATGCGGCTGGCGCAGCAGGACACGGACCACATTGTCGTCAAGAAACAGATGTACGACAGCAGTCAGGCCGGGGCGATGATTTATGCCTCCGTGCTGGATGATTCCGGTGGGGACAAAACCTATCTGTTTATCTATACGCCGCTTTCCGCTGTGACGTCGACAGTGAGAATCCTCAGCAATATGCTGATTATCGTGACGCTGCTGGCGATCCTGATCGGCATCATTATGTCGATTATCATTTCCCAGCGTCTGGCCAGGCCGGTCAATAATATTACCAGCGCCGCGGCACAGCTGGCGGAAGGCCGCTATGATGTTGTATTTGACGGGACCGGCAGTTCGGAGACGGAGGAACTGGCCGCGACGCTGAACTACGCGGCCGAAGAACTGTCCAAGTCCGACAAACTGCAGAAGGATCTCATTGCCAACGTATCACATGATCTGAAGACACCGCTGACGATGGTGCGCTCCTACGCGGAGATGATCCGGGATCTGTCCGGAGAAAATCCGGAAAAGCGGACGAAGCACCTGAATGTCATTATCAGTGAAGCAGACCGCCTCAACGACCTGGTCAATGATCTGACCGTGCTGTCCAAGATGCAGGCGAAAGTGGATGTGGCGCAGGCAGAACCGACGGACCTGAAAAAGCTGGCGGAAACCTCCATGGACAGTTTCGCGCTTCACCGGGAACAGGACGGATTCTCCCTGTCTGTGGAAGCCATCGGGGAAGATTTTACGGTGGAAGCGGATTCCGGAAAAATCCGGCAGGTTTTCGCGAATCTCATCGGGAACGCGATCCGTTATTCCAGTGATGATAAATACGTCCAGGCGCGGATTACGGATCTCGGCCCGGAAGGGGTGCGCTGTGAAGTGATC
>CAMNJG010000053.1 GCA_946541285.1 uncultured Clostridia bacterium | reverse complement strand
TGATGTACGGTCCGGAAAACTACCTCATCCGCTGGATGATATCCCGGATCACCGCCCGGTATGTTCCGGAGGAAACCCGTCTTTTCAACTATACCGTGATTGACGGAAGCCGTTATGACTCCGCTCAGCCGGTCATCGAAGCCTGTGAAATGCTGCCGTTCATGTGTGACCGGAAAGTCGTGCTGATCGATCATTTCCGTCGAAGCGGCGGACTCAGCCCCAATCAGTCAGCCATCGATGAGCTGGCCGCTTATCTGGACTCGGTTCCGGACACCACAATTCTGATCATCACCATGTCCGAAGAAGAAGATGCCGGGAAAGGTTTCACGGACGCTGTCAGGAAAGCCGGCCGGATCTATCCGTTTACACGTCTTGACCAGCCGGTCCTGGCCGGATTCATCCGGAAATATCTCAGACAGGCCGGCGCAGCATTCACCAATGACACCGTTGCCGCCATCATTGAACTCTCCGGCTACTATGACCGCGAATCGGTCTATACACTCGACGATATCCGGGGAGATATTGATAAACTGGCACTGTACAGCGACGGGACCATCACGCGGAATGATGTGGAAACCATCGTCCTGGGCAACGAAGAAACAGACGGATTTGCGTTTACGGACGCGCTGTCCGAAGGCAACCGTGAAGAAGCACTCCGGATCCTGTCCGCGATGCTTTCCCACGGAGGCAATGAGTTCAACATCCTCGGTCTCATCTGTTCACAGTTTGAGGTCATGATGCTCATACAGGAAACCAGGGAACGCGGACAGACACTTTCTTTTCTGGAAAAGGAACTCCGCATCAACAAATACAGGCTCCGCCGCCTCAGCGGACCGGCTTCCCGCTTCACGGCGGCCCACCTGAAGCAGAGCCTTCTGAAAGCCTATGAAATCGACAGAAATGTAAAGACCGGCAGGATGGACGCCCGGCTCGGACTGGAGCTGTTCATCTCCGCGGTCTGATACTGGAGGAAAACCCATGCAGGAATGGCAGGAGTATTATAACAGCAGAAAATGCTCGGCAGCAGAAGCTGTCCAGCTGATCCAGTCCGGGGACCACGTTGTTTTCGGACATAATATCGCCGAACCGCAGGCGCTGATTGACGCCATGATCGAGAATCATGACGCTTACCAGAATGTACACATCCATCACATGCAGAGTCTCGGAGAGGGACGCTACACCGCACCGGAGTATAAAGACAACTTCCATTTTGACGGCTGGTTCCTGAGCAACGGAACACGCCAGTGTGTTGCTGAAGGCTACGGGGACGTCACACCAAACCATTATTCCCAGCCGGACAAATTTTTCAACGAAGGACTGTTCCAGTGTGATGTCGCCATGATTACCGTCACGCCGCCAAACGAAAAAGGCTTTGTCAGCCTCGGTGTTTCAGTGGATTACACGATGAACGCTGTCAAAAAAGCGGACCGGATCATCGCGCAGGTCAACAGCTACATGCCGGAAACCAATGGTTACACCTACATCCATGTCACGGAAATCGACCGCTTTGTGGAATGTGACCAGCCGCTGCGGGAACTGATTCTCCCGAAGCTGTCTGACAAGGAACTGGCCATCGGCGAATACTGCGCTTCCCTGATTCCGGACCGTGCCACGATCTCCGTCGGCATCGGCACCATCCCGGCCGCAGTCTGCAACGCCCTGAAAAACAAGCACGATCTGGGTGTTTTCACGGACATGATGTCCGACAGCATGGTTGATCTGGCGGAAGCCGGCGTCATTACAGGAAAATACTGTACGACCAACCCATACAAAATGACCACTTCTTTTATCATGGGGTCCCGGAAACTCTATGATTTTGTCGACCGCAATCCGGATGTTGTCTTCATGTCCGCGACCTACTGCAACCATCCGTTCCGGATCGCCAAGCAGTCCAACATGTGCATCATCAATTCCGCGGTTGGCGTGGATCTGATGGGGCAGATCGTTTCTTCTACGATCGGCGAAATGCAGTTCAGCGGTGACGGAGGTCAGCCGAGTCTGACGCTGGGCACGGCCCTTTCGACGGACCACAAAGGAAAGGCCATCATCGCCATGACCTCCAGCGTCATGGACTTCTCCGGCAACCTGGTCTCCAAGATCACACCGTTCATCGCGGAAGGTGCCGCAGTCACACTGACGAGAGAAGACGCGGACTATATTGTTACCGAAAACGGCATCGCCCACCTCAAGGGAAAATCACTGGCGGACCGCTCCCGCGCGCTGATCGAGATCGCGGACCCGGCCTTCCGTGACGAACTGATCGAAGAATACGAACGGCGCTATTCCAGAAAATACTAGAAACACGCTGATTTCATCAAAAAACACATCGCCCGGTTCCAGGAGAATGGAACCGGGCGCATTGTTTTTTGTTTTAAACTATAATACAGCATTATTTAATATGTGCTCATTAACCGAATTTTCCTGATATTTCAAAGCATATTGATAAAATGATGAGCAGATACTATTTCCCGTTACTCAAAAAGCGGCGTTGACAGATAACGGTCCCCGCCGTCCGGGATCAGGACAACGATGGTTTTTCCCTCATTTTCCGGTTTCCGCGCTTCCTGTATGGCCGCCCACACTGCCGCGCCGGCGGAAATCCCGATCAGGATTCCTTCAGAAGCGTTGACTGCCCTGCCGGTCGCGAAAGCATTGTCGTTTGTCACCGGAATGATCTCATCATAAACCGTCTGGTCCAGTGTATCCGGAACAAAACCCGCTCCGATCCCCTGGATTTTGTGCGCGCCGCTCCTGCCTTCGGAAAGCACCGGAGAATCTGCCGGTTCGACCGCTACGACTTTCACGGACGGTTTCCTGGATTTCAGATACTGCCCGACACCACTGATGGTTCCGCCGGTACCGACACCCGCCACAAAGATGTCCACGGCTCCCTCGGTATCTTCATAAATTTCCGGACCGGTAGTCGCTTTGTGGATGGCAGGATTGACCGGATTGACAAACTGTCCCGGAATAAAGCTCTCCGGATCTTCCGCTGCGAGTTCCTCTGCCTTTTCAATCGCCCCCTTCATGCCCTTCGCGCCATCCGTCAGCACCAGTTCGGCACCATAAGCCTGCATCATTTTCCGGCGTTCGATGGACATGGTTTCCGGCATTACAATTTTGATCTTATATCCCCTGGCAGCCGCGACAGAAGCCAGCCCGATCCCGGTATTGCCGGAAGTCGGCTCAATGATCGTATATCCCGGTTTCAGCGCCCCGGATTTCTCCGCGTCGTCAATCATCGCTCTGGCAATCCTGTCCTTGACACTTCCCGCCGGATTGAAAAACTCCAGCTTCGCCAGCAGTGTTGCCTTCAGTTCATATTGTTTCTCGATATGTGTCAGTTCCAGTAAAGGAGTTCCGCCGATCAGCTGATCCGCTGCAGTATAAATTCTTGCCATATCTTCTGCTCCATTCTTTTATGCTGTCTTCTCTGAAACAGCAGGTGTATCTCTGAAAAATATCTCCCGGAAGGCTTTTTTCCAATATCTCCGGATGTATTTTTCAGGTTTTGTGGGATGATTCAATATCCGTGTTGTATTTCCTATAACAATCATAGGTTTATAAAGAACTGTCTCAATTGTAGTTCCTGTTTTTCCTGATGTCAAGCCGATGGCGCAAAACACTTCCATCCCCGGTGACACAACTTTTCCATATCATTCTATCATTTTTTTGTATAACTCTTTTTCAGGGGCTGCTTCTCCGGACAGGATCGCTCCTTTCCGGCCTCAGGCGCTTCATTTCAGGAACCATATGAAAAAACAGCTGAACATTTTACCCTGTCTGCTTTTCCGGCCGCGGCGGCAGATCTGCCTCAATCCCGGTCAGCAGGCTCCGGTCCAGATTGCCATCCAGGATATCCTGCAAAGTCAGCGAGCTCAGATAATTCGCAATGACCGTATACAACCTTCCGTAAACCGGCTTCATCTTACAGGACTCTTCCCTGGCACATTCGTAATCCGGGTCACTCAGACAGGCTACCGGCGCGATCGGGCCGTCCGCCGTCCGTATGATTTCTTCCGCTGTGTACTCATCCGGACGTTTTGTCAGACGATAGCCGCCTTTTTTGCCACGGACTCCTTCCACCAGTCCCGCTTTACTCAGTGACGTAATAATACTCTCCGTATATTTGACACTGATGTCCTGTTCTTCCGCCATCTCCTTCAGCGGTATGTATGTACTGGTATCCCGCGTCGCCAGATCCAGCATCACTCGCATCGCGTAACGTCCCTTTGTTGAAATCAGCATGGCTGCGGCTCTCCTTTCCCGGGGCGGAACATCAGCCCCGCATATGCCCTGTCCGCTTCCCGGCTTCTGTTCCCGGAAATCGGATACATCTTTATTTTAAAACGAAGTGACCTTCCTGACAAGATTCCCCCTCAGTAAAAAACAGGCCGGAAGAACACATTCTTCCGGCCCTGCTCATTCGTTTTCAGGATTTACATCAAAAATATGAAAAGCCTGCTTTCTGCCTCAGTTCCCCATCGCCTTCTTATAGGCCTTCTGTCCGATCTTTGTATCGAGGAATTCTCTCTGACGGTCTTTGTGGTTATCATATTTCGGGGCAAAATGTTCTTTGGAATCCCAGAGTTTCTCCGCGGTCGGCGCCCACGCGTCCGCGTAAGCCTGGCACTTGCCGCAGAGAGCATGTACATCTTCCGGCGCTTCCAGGTCCGTGGAATGCGCCCCTGTTTCCTCCACCATCCGCTGCAGGGCTTCCGGATTCTCCAGCATCGGACACGGCCGGAGATGATTATCATTGAAAGGCTGATTGTCCCTGTACGCCATGAACAGCGGCTGTCTCAGGCAGTCCAGCAGGCTGTCCCGACGGATATTGGCGCTGGAATAGTGAACGAATACGCACGGTTCCGCGTCTCCATTGGCATTAATATGGAAGTAATTGCGTCCGCCGGCAATACAGCCTCCGACATACTCCCCGTCATTCTGGAAATCCATGACAAAGATCTGTTTGCCGCTCTCCCAGCCCCGGATTTCCCGGATTCTGTGATACATATATTCCCGCTGCGCCGGTGTCGCGATCAGGGACGGATCCGCGTCGTTTCCTACCGGCATGTAATTGAAATACCATCCGTATTTACAGCCTTTTTCAATCAGCAGATCGATGAATTCATCCGAAACGACCGTTTCCACGTTTTTGCTGGTATAACAGATCGATACTCCGAACAGCAGACCATACTGCTTCAGGAGATCCATCCCGTGCATGATGCGGGCGAAAGTTCCTTTCCCTCTGCGGGAATCATTGGTTTCCTCAAACCCCTCCACGCTGATCGAGAAGGAGAGGTTGCCGACTTCGACAGCTTTCTTACAGAACTCCTCATCAATCAGGGTTCCATTTGTATAGGTTGAGAAGGCGCATTCATGATGTTTTCTGCAGAGCCGGATAATATCCTCTCTCCGGACAAGCGGCTCTCCTCCGGTAAACATATAAAAATAAATGCCCAGTTCCTTGCCCTGCGTGACGATCTGGTCCATCTCTTCAAATGACAGATTGAGTTTGTGTCCATATTCCGCTGCCCAGCAGCCAGTGCACTGCAGATTGCAGGCGCTGGTCGGATCCAGCAGGATCAGCCACGGAATATTACAGCCGTATTTGATACGGTTTGCCCGGATCTCCCTGGTTCCGCATACGGCAGCCTGATAAGCGAGGTTCAGTATCTGATAACGTGCCACATTGAAATTCACATCATCCAGCATAGAATTAAAAAACCGGACCCATTTGTTCTCCGGATCCTTCAGCATTTTCCTGACAGTGTCAAACGTAGACGCCTGATAGCCGTCTCCCATGATTTTCTGAGCCAGATCGACAATCTTCTGAAGCTTCTGCGCTCTGTCTTCCGGCGTATCATTGCCTACATATTTTAACAACCCGCAGACTGCGGCATCTACAGCGGCTCTTTCTGCCTTATCTTTAATAGACATTGTTGTACGTCTTACCTCCTGATCCTGGTTTTCCGCCTTTTACAGCGAATCTGGCCTTTGCTTTATTCAAAGAATGACATTGACATTTCATGATAAAACCGCGAAACGCAGTTCTACTCTGTCCGGATGAATCCCCTGACAGGGTAATTGTTTTCCTGTATGCTGGATTCAGAGTCCATATTTCTCCTCTCCAGCTTTCATAACATAATATACAAAAATCGCATGATTTTTAAGAATCATCATGCGATTTCTGTCGGATTTTCAAATACATTTATGCAGTTTTGTTTATAATCTGGCGACACTTTATCCTGTTTGTCGTATAATATCATGTTATATTACTTTGATCGCCAAACAATCTATTTGAGGTCTACAAAAACTTTTCAATCATGGTCATCGTCATTTTCTGAAAAAGGTCCACGACATCATCCGAAGGGACCTCCATATTCAGCTGGATCCATTTGTTGACAACAAATGTCATGTTGTTCGCGTAATATTCCGCCACCAGTTTTTCCGTAAACAGAGGATTCATATCCTTCAGTTCAATATCCGATGACTGCAGTACTTTCAGAATCGCGTCCCGGTAAGAGCGGAACATAACGTCATTCAGGGTATTCTTTCCGCTGCGGGCCACTTTCAGGAAAAATTCCCTGTCCTTTTCCATATTCCGGATCATCAGGCGGAAGGCTTCGATCAGCATCTTATTTTCGATCAGCTGACTGGACGGACGGATATAATCCTCATAGAAAATCCAGTCCAGCAGATCATACTTATCCTGAAAATGATTGTAAAATGTCGTACGGATCACTTTGGCTTCATCCGTGATATCACGGATGGTGATCTTCTCAAACGGCATATGCGTCATCAGTGATTTGAGACTTTCCGCGAGAGCGACATCGGTTGACTGTGATTTCTTCATTCGGAATCCCTCCCTCCATCCGGAAAGTCCCTGACCGGCCATCAGTTTCTCAGATCAGCCACCACTTCCTTCACCGCCTGGATGATCTGATCCGCTTCTTCCATTGTATTATACCGTCCCACAGTAATCCGCAGAGAGCCATGCGCCAGTTCGTAAGGAAGACCCAGTGCCAGCAGCACGTGGCTCGGATCCAGGGAACCCGAAGCGCACGCGGAACCGGAGGAGGCCGCGATTCCTTTCAGATCCAGTGAAAACAGAAGGGACTGCCCGTCCACTTTCGCGAACGACATGTTCAGCGTCCCGGGGAGCCGGTGATCCTGGTCTCCGTTGACCTGACTGTCCGGTATCTCCAGCAGGCCGGACTGGATATAATCCCGCATCGCGGCCAGCTTCGGCGCAATCTCATCCCTGGCGTTTTTCGCATCTTCCAGTGCCTGCGCCATTCCGACAATACCTGCCACATTTTCCGTACCGGCCCGGTGTCCCCGCTCCTGGGCTCCGCCGTCCATAAACGTCTGTGGATGGAGATTTCTCTTACAGTAAAGGAATCCCACCCCCTTCGGGCCGTTAAACTTATGCGCGGAAACAGACATCATATCGATGTTCTGCGCCTTTACGTCAATCGGCAGAATCCCGGCCGTCTGCACCGCGTCCGTATGGAAGAGAACACCGGCGTCATGACAGACCTGTCCGATCTCCGCCACCGGTTCAATGGTACCGATCTCATTATTCGCGTACATAATCGATACCAGGGCGGTATCCTCACGGATCGCGTCCTTTACCTGCTCCGGTGTAATCCTTCCTTTTTCGTCAACCGGCAGGTACGTCACGTCAAAGCCTTCTTTTTCCAGGGCTTCACAGGAATGAAGGATCGCATGATGTTCGATACAGGACGTAATGATATGTTTTTTTCCTTCTTCCGCCAGTTTCCGGGCAATCCCCTTCACAGCCCAGTTGTCTGCCTCGGTGCCACAGGAAGTAAAATAAATATCCATCGGCCCGGCATTGATCACTTTCGCGATCCGCTTGCGGGCCTGTTCAATCGCCTGATGGGAGTCCCTCCCGATTCTGTAAACCGCGGAAGCGTTTCCGTAGTGTTCCTGCATATACGGGAGCATGGCTTCCAGTACGCTGTCTGACATCCGGGTGGTGGCAGCGTTATCAGCGTAAATGAAATTTCCCTTCATGATCATCCTCTCCCTTCTCCGGTAAAGAATCGTTCTTATTCACAGGATGGCTTCAAAAGAGGCTGTCGTATTTCCTGATTTCAATA